>JBILUF010000102.1:0-7706 GCA_044371155.1 Bdellovibrionota bacterium | reverse complement strand
TTCGGGAATTCATCCAGGCAAAATCTTTCTCGGTGTTGGAGGCGTTGACGCACACAAAGAACCGCTCCTTTCCGAAACGGTAGATAATAATGTCATCAACCACCCCGCCCTTATCGTTGATGAGCGCATTGTACTGCGCGCGGCCATCGGTGAGCGCTTTGACATCATTACAGGTCAGATGATCCAAAAACGCCTCTGCTTTTGGGCCGGTCACCCAGATCTCACCCATGTGGCTCACATCGAAAAGCCCACCGGCGGAGCGCACGGCATTATGCTCCGCTATCACGCCGCTGTACTGCACCGGCATCTCCCAGCCAGCAAACGGCACCATTTTGCCACCAAGCTCTACATGCCGCGCTGCCAAAGGGGTTCGTTTTAGTTCACTCATACCGTTTCCGTTCTTACTTGATCGATAAAGACCGCTTACAGCTATTTAGGGTGTTCTGAATCAACATCGCAACCGTCATTGGCCCTGCCCCGCCTGGCACCGGCGTGATCGCGCCAGCGCGCTCCGCCGCACCTGAATACTCCACATCTCCGCAGAGCTTGCCATCCGGGAGTCGGTTGATACCAACATCAATCACCACCGCTCCAGCTTTAATCCACTCAGGTTTTACCATCTGCGGCACCCCGACTGCAGCCACCACAATATCCGCCTCGCCACAGCGCTGCGCAAGATCTGGTGTTTTGGAATGCGCCATCAAAACGGTGGCATTTCGCTCCAACAACAGCAGCGCAGAAGGTTTACCCACCAAAATAGAACGACCGATAACTATGGCACGCTTCCCGGATAGATCAGCCACGGGGATCTCTGGAGCAGTGACAGCATCGGTAGTGGCGGGATCAATCGAAGAATACGCCAGGTCAATAAGCCGCATCGCCCCCACCGGAGTACACGGACGAAGCACCCCTTCACCACGCATCAAAAGACCTTGATTGACCGGGTGCAGCCCATCGGCATCTTTGTGGGGATCGATTGCGTCCAGCAGCGGGCCCGAGTCGAGCCCTTTTGGAAGTGGCAGCTGCAACAAGATCCCATGCACCGCCGGATTATGGTTAAAACTCTGCACCGCCTCCATCACATCGGCAGCGGTTGCGGTGCTCGGCAGCAGGATCTCAAAAGTTTGGAACCCACACCCTTTGGCGGCTTTCTCTTTGTTGGCAACGTAGGTCTTGGAAGCGGCGTTGTCCCCTACCAGAATCACCCCGAGGCCTGGCACTACGCCGTGGCTTGCGCGCATCCCTTCCACCTCGCGGGCGACACGCGACCGCACGAAGGTAGAGAGCCACTTACCATCGAGCACTTTGCATGAGGTCATGGGGGCAACTTCCACACGTTAAACGGTTGAAATCGGGCCCAGAATAGCCCCAGGAATCAACCAGGAACCACCGTTTTTTGCCCCTGGGACTTTACTATTAGTTGGGCTCAAAAGTATATACGGGGAGCTGAACGAAATGTCGTCTAAGGAGCTTTTATGATTATAGGTATTCCTCGTGAACGAAAGACCCTTGAGAAGCGAATTGCGCTAACTCCTGAAGGTGCCAAAGAGCTTACCCGGCGCGGACACTCCGTGTTGATTGAGAAAGATGCAGGGGCCGGTTCCTTTTTTGATGACAAGCAGTACGTTGATGCAGGCGCTCAGATTGTATCGACCCTCAAAGAGGTCTGGGAGCGCGCTGACCTGGTGGTTAAGGTCAAGGAGCCACACGAGTCAGAGTTTGAGTATTTTAGACCCGGCCTAGCACTGTTTGATTACCTGCACCTTGCCAGCCTCCCCACCGTGGCGGCTGCGCTCGTTAAAGGTAAAGTCACCGGTATCGCTTATGAACTCGTTAAGACCTCCACCGGACGGCTGCCGCTTCTAGAGCCGATGAGCGAGGTGGCTGGAAAGCTCTCGGTGCTCAATGGGGCTAACTTCCTCCTGTCTCAGCACGGCGGGCGTGGAATCCTGCTTGGTGGCACCACCGAAACAGACGCCGCTGAGGTGGTGATTATCGGCGCTGGAATCTCAGGGCTAGCGGCATGCGATGTGGCTGCCGGGGCCGGGGCTCGGGTGACCATCCTGGATAACAACTACGAAAAACTAGAGAAGATCCGGATGCGTTATGGCAACCGGGTGCGCACCATCCTTTCAAACTCTGCAAGCCTGCCGCGCGAGGTATCGCGTGCTGACCTGCTAATCGGCGCCGTCTTGGTGCCTGGGGCAGCAGCGCCCAAAATCATCACCCGCGATATGATTAAGCGGATGAAGCGTGGTGCGGTGTTTGTCGATATCAGCATCGACCAAGGCGGTTGCGCTGAGACCAGCAAACCCACCAACCTTGATGCTCCGGTATATGTAGAGGAAGGGGTCATTCATTACGGCGTTTGCAACATGCCGGCACAAACTCCGCGCACCTCCACGATGGCGCTCACCAACACCACCCTGCCCTACATCATTAAGCTTGCTGACATGGGGATAGAGCAGGCCCTCAAGGAATCAGTGGAGCTGCGCGGTGCACTCAACACCCATAACGGCTTACTCACCAACGAGCCAGTGAGCGAGGCTGTGGGGATTAAGTACACCTCGATCGAGGAAGCTCTGCGGTAATAGCCCAGAGTCACTTAGATAGTAAAAAGGCGCATAGGAGCAACCAATCTCCTATGCGCCTTTTTAATTGATCCGCAGATTACCAATCAGGGTCTCCCGGAGGGCTAACCCCAATAATCCAAGCAACGGCAGATCGCTCTGCTGTCTTCGCTCTACGCCGACTCGTTGGCGGCAGCAGCAGGTGCTGCATCTTTCATCTCATTTCGCATCGATGGCTTGCTACCGTTGGCCGATGAGCCCGCCTCCCCTGCTCGCTTCACCATCACCGGAGAGTTGATGAGCAAGGTCGTCATCTCGCCATCGCGCTTGTAGGCGATGTCGAATTTATTCTTCTCAATCTTGAAGTATTTCTCGATGACTCCCATCAGCTCTTTTTTGAACTTGGTCATCTCATCGCTGCTCATGCCGGCGCGATCCTGCACCAGAACGAACTGCAGCCTGCTTTTGGCCGTAGATTTGCTGCGCGAGGAATCCCCGAACAGGCCCCGCTTAAGTCCACCGAACATATTGGCAAACACGCGTCGCTCCCTAAAAGGCTAGACAGTTCACAAAAAAATCGACTCTACCCGTTGGCCCACAACCGCTTACTGAGGCGATCCCAGATACTGGCGGAAAGCACATCCTGCACTGGGATATTCTCCCCACACAGCCTGGCGGCGATATCACTAAACGCCCTACCAGCCTTCGACTTCTGATTATATACACAAGGTTCACCGCAGTTGGCAGCTACAATAATGCTCTCATCGCGCTCTACCACCCCAATCAGGTCGATACCCAGGATATCCTGCACATCTGCCACCGAGAGCATATCGCCGCGGCGCACCATGTCGGGGTCAAGACGGTTGATAATAAGGGAGCAATCGATCCCTCGCGAGGCCAAAAGCCCCACCACCCTGTCAGCATCACGAATCGCTGGCACCTCAGGGGTGGTCACAATCATGGCCCGTTCGGCAGCAGCACAGGCGTTCTTAAACCCCTGCTCAATACCTGCGGGGGAGTCTACCAAGATAAAGTGGTACTCGCGCTTATACTGCTCGAGCACCGCGCGCACCTCATCCTCTGTCACCACATCTTTATCATCGGTCTGAGAGGCAGGGAGCAGATAGAGGTTATTTGACTTCTTGGACTTAATCACCGCCTGCGCCGGTTTGCAGACGTTTTTGGCCACGTCCACCAGGTTAAACACGATTCGGTTCTCAAGACCAAGGATTACGTCTAGGTTGCGAAGGCCGATATCAGCGTCCACCACCAAGACCCGCTTGCCTTTCATTGCAAGAGCAGCGCCTAGGCTTGCAGTCGTTGTGGTTTTACCAACTCCGCCTTTCCCGGAGGTCACCACTACTACCTGAGCCTCGTCCTTCTTAGCTCCGTTACCGTTTCGTCCGCTCATCTCTCCCTCTATTCTTCACAAAGACTGTTTAAGTTCCCTGCCCGTAAGTTCCTTCGCTGCCTTATCGTGCCGTCAAAATCTGGCCTCACTTCCAACCAGTCTAATTTTTCACCGGCCTAATTCTTTTTAGCGGACCCCTTCCCCGGGGTCATCCCACGAGATTGATACGCCTCAACAATGATCATAGCCCCGTCCACTCTGGCCAACTCTGGCCCGGCATACCCTTCAGAAGCACCGCCTCGAGTGATAACTCCACCGATTCTAAGCTGGGTGGGCTGAAGGTTGAGAGCGAAAATCGTACGCCCCCCGCCGCTCTCATCGTACGCCCCAGCATGGGCAATTCCGCGCAAGCAGCCCAAAACAATCACGTCACCTCCGGCTATGATCTCTGCGCCGGAGTTTACATCCCCCACCACTACCAGCGAGTGCTCGGTTTCGACCTTTTGCCCCGAGCGCAGCGTGCCGTAAATAATACGAGTGTCAGCCTCATCCCACACCGCTGCTGGCTGTGCACTTCTGCCGCTACGCTCATTAGCGCACTCAACACGACGGTCAAATCCAACATTCGCGGACACACCGCCAGACAAACCAGCAGATCCGGAACTTCCCGGGTTGATCCCCAGCGCCTCAATGCCGTCAAAAAGGCTTGGCACCTTTGGTTTAGCAGCACCACTCTCGAAGATCTCAGCTCTGGCTGCACCCAGGTCCTTCCCTGCTGGGTCCTTGAAGGTTACCTCAAACTCAGTAGCAAGCTCTGCCTGCAGGGAGGCTATGAATGCATCCTCAGGCTTGTCGTGGGTCCACTCGATTATGAGCTCATTGCCAGCGATGAAATTTCGCCGTGACTCCATAAAATCCCAGAGCCCCTTGCGCAGAGCATCGCGACTCACCGAGCTCTCAACTCGCAACACCAGGCCATCGGCTGTGCCGCGGGCGGTTACAACCGCCGAACGCCCGGCACCCGTTCCCCCAGGAACAACATCGCCAAACGTCTTAACTATTCCGGCTACTATTCCGGTGCCTGACTCGGCGATTCCTTCAGTGCCGTTACCACTCTCGGTCATACATTCCTAAATATTGATTGCAGCCCACCCACACCGCCTCAACCCACATCTGTCGCCCGCTTTTTTTGGTGGCGATTTCAGGCGGTTATGCAGCCCCTTTAGTTTAAACGACTTATAGCAAACCGCACCGTATGCAGTCAACTAAAATTCTGTTAGGGAGATTCGACTATGTCTCGCCCACCTTCACTCATCGCCCGCGCAGTCGCCACCGGCTTTGGCAGCGGCTGCGCGCCGGCGCTGCCTGGTACCTTTGGCTCGGCTGCTGCAACACTGCTGTGGCTAGCACTGTTGCAGCTTGGGCTGGGAGCTCCCCGCTTCCTGGCCTGTGGCTTACTCGGATTAGCCCTACTAATGGGCACCCCCGCTATTGCAGCGGTGCTTAAAGACAGCAAATCAAAGGACCCCTCCTCTGTGGTGATAGACGAGTGGGCGGGAATGTTTCTTATCTTTGCGCTCTTCCCTGTCACCGCCCCTGCCTCAGCGGCGCTGCTCTTTGTGTTTTTTCGTCTCTTTGACATCGTGAAACCGGGCCCCGTGCGCTGGGCCGAGCGGCTGCCGGGGGCCTATGGCGTCATAGCCGATGATTTGGTGGCAGGCCTAATGGCAGCGTTGCTGTTTTTTGCGCTACAGTACTGGCAGCTACCGTGGTGGTAGCCTCCTTAAAAAAGATCAAATGCGCCATTCCGCCTGCCCTCCACCGCGCTCTCTTTCAGTAGCGCGCCGACTAAGCCTCGGCGTCATCCTGGCCGCACTCAGTGGCTGCAGCCCGTTTTATGTGATGCGTGCTGCCTATGAGGAGGGGAAAATCCTCATGAACCGAAAGGAGATCGCTGAGGCGATCGCAGCCCCGGACACCTCCCCCGATGAGCGCAACAAGCTTGAGCTCGTCTTGGAAGCACGAGAATTCGCAATCGGAATGGGGCTTACCCCAGGGGAATCGTTTACCAAGTTTACCCATGTGGATCGGGATACCCTAGCGTGGGTGGTGCTTGGTTCCAAACCCGACTCGTTCACCTTATACACCTGGTGGTTTCCGATCGTAGGCCGGGTGCCATATAAAGGTTTTTTTGAGAAAGCCTCGGCCGATGCGGCCGCAGCAGCGCTGGAGCGGCGAGGATATGAAAGCTGGGTACGCGGCACTGAGGCGATCAGCACTCTGGGTTGGTTTAACGATCCGGTGCTCTCAACGACTCTAAGAAACGAACCACCCCGAGTGGTCAACACCGTCATTCATGAGATTTTGCATTCCACCGTCTGGATCCCAAGCCATGTGCCGTTTAATGAAAGCCTAGCTAACTTTGTTGGCAACAAAGGGACGGCGCAGTTCTATGCCGCTAGAAAGAACCGTTGCATAGAACACTGCGAGACACTCGCCGCTGAAGCAGTGCAGGGCTGCCGCGCCCTGCAAGCCGAGATGCAGTTTGCCGCTCGCATCGAGGCGCTGTATGCAGAGCTAGAGACGATCTACTCTGGCCCACTTGCACGGGCCGAGAAACTACGCCAGCGGGAGGAGGTGTTCGCTCGCCACACCGCCCGCCTGCGCGAGCTTTTTCCCAAGATGAAAATTCTGCAGAAAATTAACAACGCTGAGCTGATGCAACTCAAGCTTTATATGACTCAGCTTATGTTGTTTGAGGCGCTGTATCAAAAACTAAACGGCTCATGGGATGCTTTTTTGGCGGCGATGCGCGATATTGCTGCCGCCACTGCGAAGGATGCTGCCGCGGATCCTTTCAAACTTTTGGAGCAAAAAGTTACCATAGCAATTCCGCCCATCTCGGAGCAGCTTTGCAGGTGACCGGTTTATAAGATTACTTTTTATGTCTGAAAACTTCGCTGACCGCCTCTCAGAGACCATGATTAAAACAGGCTCCTACCTCTGCGCTGGTCTGGACCCGCAGCCTGTTGCCTTTCCGGAATTCCTCAAGGAAGAGGCCGCAGCGATTAGCCCCACCGACGAGGAGTTTGTCTACACCCTGCTCCAGAGCTTTTACGCCGTGGCGATCGATGCGCTGAAAGGCCAGGTGGCGGCGATTAAACCGAACATCGCATTTTTTGAGCAGTACGGCCTTGGTGGGATGCTGGCGTTTGCCGAGATTATCTCCCACGCGCGGCGCGCTGGGATGCTTGTTATCCTGGATGCCAAGCGCGGAGATATCGGCTCCACCGCCGAGGCGTATGCAGACGCGTTCCTTGGCACAGCGGATTTCCTTGGACGGAAGATCCCAGGCTTTAGCGTAGATGCCCTCACAGTCAATCCGTATCTCGGGTTTGATACCCTTGAGCCCTTTATCAAACGGTGCGAGGACCACGGCAAAGGGATCTTTGTGTTGGTCAAAACATCTAATCCGGGCTCAAGCGACCTACAGGATGTAAAGTCGATGGGTCGAGAGGAGAGTATCTCAGCGCGAGTGGCGCGCCACTTAGCCGAACAGGCCAGCCGTTTGCAGGGTCGCTCCGGGTTCTCAGCTCTCGGGGCCGTAGTAGGAGCCACCCACCCCGACGAGGCGCGCGCACTGCGCCGCTTGATGCCGTCTAATTTCTTCCTCATCCCAGGCTACGGCGCGCAAGGTGGAACAGCGGAGGATGCTGTGGCTGGATTTGCAGGCTCCGGAGGCGGAATTGTGAATGTTTCGCGCGCACTGTTTGGAGAATTCCCAG
>JBILUF010000101.1:0-7788 GCA_044371155.1 Bdellovibrionota bacterium | reverse complement strand
TTCACTCCGCCGAGCCCCGATTGGATAATTCCGGAAAGGGTACCACCACCCAGGTGCACCTTCTGGCTCAAGATTCCGCGAGAGATAACAAGCCCCAGCGGACGCCCCTGCTCATCAAAGAAATTGGCATTGATTGCTACTGCTGCGCGGCTGGCGCCACCGAGCGCAGCTACCGTATTGCGGCGCCAGCCGAACTCTCTCGCTTGAATTATCCCAACTCGATATTTCTGCAGGGAGGAGCGCAGAAATAAGAGCTCGGAAGAAAGGATTGGATTCACCGGCACAGTTGTCTGTGCAATCTCAAGATCTCTGGTTATCTGCTCCCAGCGCACAGGGCGAGGGGCCTCTTGAGGCAGCGCTTCTGATGGGGCATACGCCAGCAGTGCGCCTAGGATGCCAAGGGTGGCATGTAGCAAAGTCCTCATAAGGGGAAGTTAGAGCGGATAGCGGATAACCTCAAGGGGGCGATGCCGCAGGGTGAGTTGGAATTGGTTGGTAGTAAAAAAAAATGCCGACCAGGGGCGTTGGTCGGCATCACTGCTGAACTACCTCGCTATTTGTCTTTTTCGAGAGCTTCAGGTGACACCTGGTGCAGGTTAACCTGGCGCTCTCGGCCACCAATATCCTGGGGGGTATACTGGAGGCCTCTGCGGTAGTCCGCATTCGTGACACTCCCAGGATTGTCACGAATACCGACGGCTCGCAGTTACATTCAGAGAGCTTGCACCCTCGATTCTGATAAGGAGCAAGGTCCATGCCAACCACTAGGTGTGCGATCTCCTGTGGACAACCTGTGGAGTCAGGTGGAAGTCGGAAAAATATTCCCTTTTAGGTAGATAAAATCTGCCCAACGCTATGGAAAAAATTGATTTTGCTTGGAGCGCTGCGGTACCATTCAGGTCATGGATGGAGAGACTCTTCGCTCGCGTGTAGCGCAGCTTGTTCAAAAGACCCGCAAAGCTGTGCGGCTTTATTCTAGTGCCGAGAGGCTTGCAGGTGGAGAGCAGGTCCAATTTACCTCGCTCCAACTTGACCAGTGGCAGCAGATTAACTCCGAGCTGCAGCGGCAATTGGCTGCGGCGGTCGATTGTCCGCATCAGCGTTTCCTAGCATCGGAGGTGGTGACGGTGCGGGATCGCTTTTACCATGAGTGGCGCAACGCTGAGTCTGAGGTGCATATGAAGCAACGGGAGCTGCTTTCAGCTGCCGAGAAAGGGGACTTCGTGCGCTGTGCGGTGCTCGGCCGTGCTCTTGTCGTGGTCAAAGCCCGCGAGCAGGCGGCGCAAGCGGCGCTGCATGAACTGCAGGATCTAATTGATAAAGCCAGAATTGACCCCCGAACTAATGCGGGTAGTGGAGCGCCAGAGCCCCAGCAACGTGAGCTGATATCCCCTTCTGGGGGGGCGGAGAAGCTCGTTGGGGGTGTGGTGAAATCTGAGGCAGTGTCGGCGGAGGCTCCTGTAACCTCTGCGCGGAGCCAGATTCCTCAGCAGAGCCCAATACTTGGAAAAGTTATCCCACTTAGGCGTCAAGGTCTCTAGAGGTGGCTGCATACATGGGGCTTCGGAGTGTTCCTTATAACGGACTTGAATCACTCAGCATGCTTGCCTTGCCACTAAGACCACAAAGACCACCCAAAAATTGTTAACTTCATGGTCTTAGTGGTCTTTGCGGTGACAAACATTCTTGCGCCCTACTGCATACATGGGAAGGCTTTGGCCCTGGGCGTACCCTGGCCTGAGACTTCGGCGTGAGCTCAGTCGAAAGCTCGAGTTGAAGTCAGCCAAACGGAGCCCATTTTTGGATTGAGTTCTAGAATAGGCTTAGCTGTTTTTTCTCAGATCTGACTCAGGCAGGGGTCACGTCATAACGAAAAGAGATCTCTTTTTGCACCTCTGGGTGTAGTGAGTGATGCACCGGGCAGGCATGCGCGCAGTGCTCCATTTTTTTTCGCTGCACCTCCGACAAATTAGCTGGTAGATGAAGGACCACTGGCAGTGACCCGATACGGCGTGGAGAAGTCGACATATGCTTTTCGACCTCAAAAAATGAGCCGGCCAAATCGGTGCCATCACGCTCGGCTACTATTGCCATCGTGGTAAGGATACAGGAGCCAAGCGCTGCAGCTACGAGGTCGGTGGGGGAAAAGAGGTTTCCCTCTCCGCCGTTATCCTTCGGCGCGGTGGTGCACAGTACTGCGCCTGATGGGTCGTGATGTATCTCTACATTTTTGCCGCCTAGGTATTTGCCGCGCATTGTGACCATGTCGTTCTCCTTGCCGTTGGTGGATAGAGATTGAAAGGTAACGTGGCACCGAATAAATGGGAAGAGTCTGTGCTGGTTGCAGCACTCGCGTAATGTCGCTATGGGTTCTTAGCCAGGTGGTGAGGGCCGTCTAGAGCGCGTCGAATCCGAGGGCTTTTTCAAGTTTTTCCTGCAGCACTTCGGCGGTAAATGGCTTGGCGATATAGTCGGTGACGCCAGCCTTAAGGGCCTCTTTGAGACTTTCGCGGTAGGCCTCAGCCGTGAGCATTAAAAACGGAAGCTCACGGAACCTCTTGGAGGCGCGCACTTCTTGTAGCAGCTCAAGTCCTGTAAGCTTTGGCATATTCCAGTCGCAGATAACGAGATCTACGCCGCCAAGTTTTAGCTGCGCGCGCGCCTCGTATGCATTCTCGGCCAGGAGAAGGGTGTTAAAACCAAGCCCTCTGAGGATCATACGAACCATCTCACGGGTGAGTAGATGATCATCGACGATCAGGATTTTGACATGCGCTTTTTCCGTCCGCTTTTTCATCGATACACCACCTGTAGGGGGTATCGGCAGAAGTGGAATAAATGTTGAGGATGCGGGGGGAATCTTTTAGTTGGGATCCTCTACCCCGTAGCATGCACAAACAGTGAATGAATATAAGGGTTTGGAGTTGACATGGGTGCGCCGCGCTCCAAGGCTTTCCTGCCAGGGAGCGCGGCCGCTGCCGGTTACGCTGCGAGGTCAAACATCGCTAGATCCTCCTCAGGTTGAGCTGCTGGGGTGGTGGCGGTGTAGTCCTCATAGAACCGAGCCAGGCGCTTTCTGAGCATCAGTCGGGAGCGATGTAGCCTGCTCTTTACTGCTGGCACTGATATCTCCAGAACCTCGCTCACCTCCTGGTTGGAGAGACCATCAACATCCCGCAGAATAAAAATGATGCGGTACTCTTCAGGAAGTTTTTGCACCGCATCGTCGAGCTCTGCGCGAAGCTGATGCTGCGAACAGAGGTAGTTTACATCAGCGCTATCACTGCGGTTGGCAACCCAGCTCTCTTTCACACTTGGAGTTACCTCCTCCAGCGAGATAGTGGCGGACTGCTTCCGCTTGCGAAGCTTCATGAATGCGGTGTTAACAGTGATCCGATAAAGCCAGCTTGAGAAAGCCGACTCTCCTTTGAAGCTATCGATCTTTTTAAATACGGTGACGAACACATCCTGTAAAACTTCCTCGGTATCCTCTTGATTGCGAGTGATACGCATCGCTAGGTTATGAGCCTTCTCAGAGTATCGGGAGATTAGCTCAGAGAATGCGGCATGGTCTCCGCCTCTGAACAACTCAACCAGGTCGCTATCGATTTTTTCGTGCAGCATGTTGAACTCCGATGTGTAGTCAACGTCGGCTGGGGGAGGGCAGAATCGCTTCTCAACCAACCTGATGAGCACGAGTGTTGCCGATCAGGGTGCGGAAGTTGTCACGGATTTGTAAATTGATTGTCGCAGCGGTGTAATAGCTGAATCCGGCCGCCGGCCTAATAGGTTGGCAAAGGAGGGGTACTCCTCTATGCTGCCAGCGAAAATCGGGTTACAACCCTACGGCAAAGGGCCTAAAGGCGGAGGCTGCGGCCAGAAAACGAAGCTGCTGCCGAAAGAGCCCAAAATATATCGAAAAATAACTTCTTGGCATCTGGTGTGGCAGGTATCTATGACTGAAAGACTAGTAAAATGCTCAAAGCTTGGCAAAGAGCTTCCTGGCCTGGCAAAACAACCATTCGGAGGCGAGACAGGGACGCGTATATTTGAGCAGGTATCAGCTGAGGCCTGGCGTCAGTGGCAGGAGATGCAGATAAAAGTCATTAATGAATACAGGCTCAATATGGCCAATACTAAGGACTACCAGCTTTTGATTGAGCAGATGTTGGCATTTTTGAACCTCAAAGAGGGGCCGCTCGTGGAGGTTGAGAACGCCGAGCGCGGGCGCAAGGAGAGTTAATCACCCGGCGGCAGTACCCCTATCGGCAGTACCCCTATCGGCGATGGGGGTGGTTGGCGATTGAGCATGTAAGCAGCCGTTGCGAAAACCGTTGGTGCTTTTTGGGGGGCTAAAGTGGGGCCCCTTTTTTAAAGGGCGCCTTTTAGCCCTCTAGATAGAACATTATTGCTGATTAAAATCAGCTAGTTATCGGCAGCACGAAAACTGCCTCAAGCTCAAGATCCTCACTACCGATTCACTTCTTTGGGAGGAGAGACCTAGTCTCTTCGAAGAAGCGATTAACTTTTGGTAGCACACAGAGGATAGAGCGCCCATGTACGGGAAAAATGCCCATCAAGCTTATCAGAGCATCCAGGTGACTACGGTCGACAAGGGCCGATTGCTTCTCATGATGTACGAGGGGGCGATTAAGTTCCTCAAGCAATCACGACAAGGGCTCGAGGCGAATGATATCCCAAAATTTTGCCGATTCCTCAGCAAAGGCCAGGCGATCATCGCTGAGCTCATGAACACTCTTGATTTTGAAAAGGGCGGCACGATCGCACAAGACCTCGATCGCCTCTATGATTTCATGCTCTTTTATCTCACCGAGGCCAACTTGCATCGTGATGCACAGCGCATCACGAGGACGATTGGACTGATTGAGACGATTTACTCTGCGTATAAAGAGATTATCGAGGGTGATAAGCGCGGCTCTGAGGTGCGTGCAACTGAGGAGAAAGTTGTGGGTGAGGCTATCCGTCGGGTAGAGATCTCGCTGTAATCAGTGACTCGGTAGAGAGCCGAAATAGTAAACGGGCGGTGCAGAGGAATCTCTGCACCGCCCGTTTTGCTTTGTAAGCCTGTTGTGCTCTTTAAGGAGCGGTGTAGGCCCAGACACCTTGGAACTTGACCTCACCAGAGCCCATACTCTTTACCCGTACCTCAAAGCCATAAGCACTGCCTCCGTCTGGTACCGCAAGTCCGGTGATCTCACGCACGTTAGTGCGGGATGACGGATAGATACAGAGCCAGCCCGGAGGTGCGGTCGGAGCCTGTATGGTGCCGGTACAGTTATCAGAGTACTGGATCTCAGAGCTATGAAGGCACTCACCTTGACAATTGTTATCCACAACCGAATTGTTTTTTACGACTACGGTATTGTTGCTAAGGATATGCGTTAGCGCCCCGGGGAGCGATTCACTGAAGCGAAAGTACTGCGAATTAGCGGTGGCTTGCGCCCCTCCGCTGATTACTCCGCGTAGAACCGCACCCGATGGTAGCCAATCAAAGGCGCTTACACCACGGATACCCTGTGGTCCCTGTGGTCCGACGGCTCCCTGTGGCCCTTGTGGCCCCACTGGACCAGCGGCTCCGGCGTCACCCTTATCACCTTTGACTCCTTGGATACCCTGTGGTCCTTGTGCACCCGTTGCGCCTGCTGGGCCAACTGCTCCGGTGTCACCCTTATCGCCTTTGAGCCCCTGGAGGCCCTGCATGCCCTGCATACCCTGAATCCCTTGATCACCCTTATCACCTTTGTCACCTTTCTTGATGTTGACAACGGCATCCTCAGCTGCGTCGCGCGCCATTACTGGCAGTGCGGAGGAGAGGATGTTGAACTGCGGCACCGCAACTTTTTTCACCTGATCCTCGATAATCGGCATCATCGAGGTCGACGAGAATTTCTTCTCGTTAGATTTGCATTTCTTGCGCATAGTCAGCTCGCCTGACTTAGTGTTGATACATCCCACCTGAGAGGCTTGGGCAGCTGCCAATGTGGGGGTGACAATCGCAAACGCTGCACAGACAGCGAGAACGGTGCGTAGGTTTTTCATAAAGCTCCTAAATAAAAAGTGTTTCAAAAAGGCTCACCTCCTAATCGGAGGCGGCGTTAAAAAGTTGCTTGGGATCAGCAAAAAATGCACTGAGCTCTCGTGAGTGTAGTTACCTGTGCCGGCTTCAGGAGGCCTATCGGCGCGGCGGCGCGAGGCCAATGACCCAGTAAAACCAACCGCTTAGAGAGGCGAGAGGAGCCCGGATGGGTGTCAAAACGTTGACAGCTCCGTCTAGCATCTGAGTGCATCAAAAACCTCACGGAGTCTTATGCCCGAGGTGTGCCCACTGTCATGGGAGCACTCGACAAGGGAGCTCCAGCTGTCCCTCCTTTGCTTGCCAGGAGGGGGGATGCCGCAAAGAGCGGGGACACCAGGGATTGTAACGGTTAGGGATAAAGCATGAGTGACCAGAATAAGATCGCTGAGCTAATGCGCGCTGATTGGAATCGTCGAGTTAGTCATGACTACCGGTTCTGGATGAGTGACGGGTATGCCAGTGACGAGGAGATGTGGCAGACCGGCGCTCGTGATCTTGGAATCATGACCGAGGGGCTCGAAGGGTGCTCTGATAAGACCTTCTTGGAACTTGGTTGTGGAGTGGGACGGTTACTACGCGCTGCTTCGCAGAAGTTTCGAAAGGTAATCGGGGTAGATATCTCAGATGAGGCGATCCGTAGAGCTTCAGAGCTTTTAAAGGAGATCCCGCAGGTGCGCCTTGAGGTGGGGAATGGAGTTGATCTCTCCTGCATACAGAGCGGCAGTGTTGACGTGGCGATAAGTTTCGCCGCTATCACCAGTATGCCTACCGAGGTGATTGCCGGGTATCTGCACGAGATTCATCGTATCTTGGTTCCGCAAGGAGTGGTGCGTTTGCAGATGTATCTTGGCACTCCACAGGCAGTGTCTTCCCGAAATACCTTGAGCATGCGTTGCTTTGAACGGGAGAATTTCGCGTCAGCAGTAGCTGCGGCAGGGTTTCGGATCACGAGTATTCGCGAACTTGTTTTGCCGATTCAGGTCTCCTCAGAGGCGCTGGGGATTACTGCGGTGGTGGTTTCGTTGGAGCGGCTCGATCGGCGCCCATCTGATCGCCTCTCAATTGCACGATTGCTTTTGCCACAGGGAGAACAGCCTGATGAGCAGGTAGAGCACGCTGCAGGCGGAGTGACGGTAAAGGACCTGGAATACTGGATGACTCTCAGTTATGCCAAAGAGCTGCTGGAGAAGGGCGACCTGGTGAAGGCGCGTGCCACAGTAAACTACGCCCTTACTCAGTGCCAAGGGGCCACTGTTGATGCCAAGAATATGATCGAGGAGATAATCCGTGAGTTGGATAGGCGGCAAGGTGTGGAGCTTTCAACAACTATCGTGGGTACGATGAACAAGGTTCGTGCTGAGGGGTCAATTCTGGAGCGAAATCTCGCGGTGCTGCATCAGCGCTTTCCCGAGGTGGCGCAGCTTCTTAAAGGGATGCCCCAGAGCTGGCCAGGAATCGAGGTGGTGGAGACTGCCGATGGACCGGTGATTTTTGAGGAGGGGCAGTGTCTTGATCATGCCACAAAACCTCGTAGTGCCGGTGAAAATTGGGCCAAGCGTATAATTCAAGAGCCGCGAATGGAGACCGCCTCCGATCTAGTGGTGTTTGGTCTGGGCTGCGGGTATCACGTTGAGGAGCTTATAAAGCTCACTGCAAAGCCAATTGCGGTGATTGAGCCGCGTGTGGAGAGC
>JBILUF010000100.1:0-7855 GCA_044371155.1 Bdellovibrionota bacterium | reverse complement strand
CTTTGCAGTCGCGGGTAGACTGGTAGGATATGGAGCCATACCATCGCGGATAGCCCAGGAGCTGTATGCCCAGAACACCCTTGCGACAATGAAGTTGCAAGCTGAGGCAATTGCGGGGCTGGGGCTGCTTGCTGGCGGTAAAGTTGCAGAGGTAGTTGTAACTACCGAAATGGCCAAGCGCCTTGGGGCGAACCCCGAAGAGACAGATGAGCTAAAGCAGGTGGCGCAGTCAATTAAGGGAGTTCTGGCGTCAGTCGTGATCCGCGAGGATGAGGACATCTGGCGTGTGAGTCTACGCTCACGAGACCCGCGTTATAACGTTGCCGAGTTAGCTGAACGCTTCGGCGGGGGAGGCCATAAATGTGCTGCCGCATTTCGCTGGCGCAAGACCCTCGCTGATCTCCGCGCAAAGCTTCACCCGCTCCTGGAGGCATTGGTAGCTAAGGACTAACCGCCCCAGTTACCTCGGTATTTGCTCGGATATCTCCCTATTTTTAAGAGGAATGATGCGCCCAGGTGTTTTGGTTATCGACAAACCCGCGGGACTGAGCTCGGCACAGGTGGTGTCCCGAGTGAAAAGGAGCCTCAATCTTTCAAAGATTGGACATGCGGGCACCCTAGATCCGCTCGCGACTGGGCTGCTGGTGTGTTTAGTGGGCTCTGCAACACGACTTGCATCGTATGCGGAGGGAGGCTCCAAGACTTACTCAGGAACCTTTAAATTTGGAATTACCACTGAGACAGATGATGTTGAGGGGGGGGTGATTGAGGAGCGAGAGGTGCGGATCTCTGCGCAGCTCCTAGCAGAGCACGCAGCTCAGTTCAAAGGATCGTTACAGCAGCTTCCGCCCCGCATAAGTGCGATTAAGATCGACGGAGTGCCTGCCTACGAGCGAGTGCGTGCAAATCAGACGATCGACTTGGCAAAACGTGCTGTTGTGATTGACGAATTTTCGGTCGAGTTTCTGCCACCCAATCGAGCCCGCTATCTGGTGCGCTGCTCGAAAGGGACCTATATTCGGTCGATTGCTCGCGATCTGGGAGAGGCTCTTGGGTGTGGAGGTGTCGTTGAGACCTTGCGGCGAGAGCGTTCTGAGCCGTTTGGTGTCGATCAAAGCTGCACGCTGGAGGAAGTTACCGCTGATGCTATGCTTCCGTGGGAGGTTCTGTTTGCGGGGGCACCCCGCCTAAGCTTAGGCGCGGCTGAACTTCGATCCCTTGCTGGGGGTGACCAGCGATGCTTATCAGATCCTCGCCTGATGCTTACGGCGAGACGTCTACTGGACGGAGCGCCTTCGACCGGGAACCTCTTGTATGGGCTGCCTGATGAGGAGCTATCCCAGGGCATTTTGCGCTTCGAAGGCACTAGGCTGGTCTTAGCTTTGCATCTTCGGGACTAACCCTGGGGGCCACCTGATAGTGGCCGCGCAACGAGGAGATTTTTTGTACATGAACGCAGAGAGCTCAACTATGCAAACCACCCCTAAGGATAGGATATTGATAATCGATGATGAGCCCTCTATTCGAAAGTCTCTTGAGGGCATTCTGCGCGACGAGGGATTCGACACCGCAACGGCGGAGGATGGTCTGTCGGGTATACAACAGGTCCTAATTGCTAGACCATCGCTGGTACTCCTAGACATATGGATGCCAGGCATAGATGGGCTTGAAACGTTGCAGCGCCTTAAGAGCATTGCTCCGGAGATGCCAGTGGTGATGATCAGCGGACATGCTGCGATTGCAACCGCGATGAAAGCTATTCAACTTGGCGCCGCTGATTTTATTGAAAAACCGCTTGATCTGCTGGCTACGATGTCGTCTGTGCGCAAGGCCCTGGGGTTGCTACAGGATGACGGCAAGTCGCTAAGTGCTGGTGCGCTTGTACGCGAAGACGACCCGTCACCATTCGAATTGGGACGGGGAGTCGGTGAGATTAAGGTAGATCCAGTTGTTTTTAGGTCGCAAGCACTGCGCGGCAAGCGGATTCCTCAGCGCACCGTGGCTCGCAGCGCGATTCTGTATGGTCAGGGGCTGCACTCCGGGAAGAAAAGTGGCCTCGCACTTGAGCCGCTACCGCCCAATAGCGGTATTCACTTCGTCGCGGTGACCGATACACAGCCTGTTCCGGCGCATGTCGATAATGTAACCTCAACAGGATTCGCCACCGTTTTGCAGGCTGGACGGACACAGTTCGGTACTATCGAGCATCTGATGTCGGCGTTGCATGCGTATGGGATCTCGAATCTCCTGATTAAATGCAACGGCGAGGTGCCGGTTTTTGACGGTTCGGCGCGGGACTTTTGCAAGCTCTTTGATGACGTTGGTACGGAGGATCAGGAGGGCGAGTGGTATGCCATCCGTATTCCTGAGACGATTCGGATCGGAAATGATCGCGAGTTTATTCAGATAGAGCCCGCAGAGGAGTTTTCGATCGACTATATCCTGGACTATCCGGCTCCGCTTGGCAGGCAGCGCATGTCCTTCACTCTGCGAGACATAGCCGGATACCGCTCAGAGATTGCCCCTTGCCGTACATTCGGCTTTGTAAAAGATATCGGATATCTACAGAAGCAGGGCTATGCCCTTGGGGGACGATTCGATAACTTTGTCCTCTTTGGCGATGAAGGGCCGATTAACGATAAATTACGGTTTCCCGATGAGCCAGTACGGCACAAGATCCTTGATGCTATTGGCGATCTCTATCTGCTTGGTCGCCCGCTCAGCGGTAAGATTACCGCTAGTATGACCGGGCATTCCGATAATGTAGAGCTCCTCAAGAGAGTGCGAGATGCCCTTTTGGCATATAGCTAAAGAGTACACCTGACAAATCCTTTTTCTTCGATCCAAGCCATCTGATCTGTGGTCTCGGTAGACCGGAGAACGCGGGTGCAGGCTGCCGAGTTTTGCTCATGGTTCACGACCAGCGGGACAAGTTTCCTGCAATGTAAGGACTAGGCTGAGTATCGGTCTAAGGGCCTTCGGTGTTTTCATTTCGGCAGGGAATCTAGGGGGATAGGCGCCCCCCCCTGCATCCGGTAAATCGTCGATACTGGTCGGGTGATAATGAGATTGCGGTCATTATCAAATCCAATCAACCCAGAGACCCCTTCGAGACGTTGCTTTGCAAGGCAGTCGCGAATTGCCTCGCTTTGTATGCCGCAAGTCTCCGCGGCCTTCTTGACGGCGAAGACTAAGTCATAGGCCCGTCCGGAGTCTGCCATTGGCTCTGTTTTAAAGCGATCTCGAAAGCGCTGCTCGAATTGAGGGCTATGCTGAATCTTGTAGTCAAACAGCACCACTTCGTCTGCGACTCCGGGGTCGGACTTGAATGCTTCATCGTAGAGAATCGAATTGCCTGAGTATACTTTCCCTTTGAATGCGAGCTCCCTGGCCTGCTTTAGAAATGAGAACCCGGTGCCATCCTCCAGTAGGAGCATGAGGACTGCATCCACATCTTCAGCCTTTAGTCTGGTGAGGATGCTACGAAAGTCTTGATTTCCTGGAGTAATCTCAAAGGTTCGCCATACTGACACCCCAGTTGAGGCGAGTTGAGCGGAGATAGCTTCGAAAATCGATTGATGAAAGGTGTTCTGCATCACCAACGCCGCAAGTTTTTTTGGGCGCTGCTGCGCGATATAGCTCGATAGCGGCGCGGTGATGGCGCCATGCTTTTCAAGCGCTGAGAACACAAAGGGCCGATCTTTTGTGAGAGTTTTCGTGTAGCCTGAAGGGGTGATCATTAAGATTTGGTTCTTAGTCGCAACGCCAGCAGCTACCTCAGAGAATTCAGTCCAATTTGGGCCAATCACCGCCGCAACTTTGTCGATGCTGGTGAGCTTCTGCATTGCTGAGGCGGTGGTTTTGAGGTCTGAGCGAAAGTCCTCCACTATCAGCTCAATCGAGCGCCCCGCAACTCCGCCCTTGGCGTTAATCTCATCCACGGCCAGCTGAGTGCCATGTAAATGAGACTCTCCAGCTTTTTGACCAAACCCGGTTAGTGAGAAGAGACCCCCCAGCTTAAATCTCTCGGTTGCTGTGGGTGTTGCCGACGCGTAGCCAACAACGCTAGCGAGCGTGGCGAGGCAAAGCGCAACAAGACAGAGCCACGACCTATTTCGAATCATACCGATAGAATCCGCGCCCTGCCTTCTTCCCATACCAACCAGCTTCCACATATTTAATCAATAACGGGCAGGGCCGGTATTTATCCTCGCCAAGTTCGCGGTGAAGAATCTGGAGGATCGATAGCAGAGTGTCCAAACCAACAAAATCAGCCAGGGTGAGGGGGCCCATCGGATGATTGGTGCCAAGCTTCATGCCAGCGTCAATATCCTCTGCCTTTACCCCCTCCTGAAGCAGGAAAATAGCCTCGTTAATCATCGGGCATAGAATACGGTTGACCACAAATCCAGGGCTATCGACCCCAAGGATGGTGGTCTTCCCTAGAGTGTCTACAGCAGCCTTGATTGTGGTGTAGGTGCTATCAGAGGTCTGAATGCCGCGAATAAGCTCAACTAGCTGCATGACTGGTACAGGGTTCATAAAGTGCACCCCCATCACCCTGTCGGGGCGCTTGGTGCCCCCAGCGAGCCTCGTGATAGAGATTGAGGAGGTATTGCTGGTTAAAAAGGCGTGCTCGGGGAGTAACGAGTCAAGCTCGCGAAACAAACCGAGTTTCGTTTCTAAATTCTCAACGATCGCCTCAATTACCAGGTCGCAGCGGGAGAACTCTTTAATGCTCGCAGGGGCCTGCAGCCGTCCCTTGGCCTCAGCCGCTCCTGATGCGGATAGTTTGCCCTTTTCCACCATACGGTCGAGCTGTGCGTGAATGCCTTTCATCCCCTTCTCAAGGGACTGTGGGAAGGTATCCCAGAGCATGGTTGAGTATCCGGCCGCAGCAAAGACTTGGGCTATGCCGGCCCCCATCTGGCCTGCCCCAATTACACCGACAGTAGAAATTTTAGTCATAACAGCCCCCGTTTATTTGAAATTTTTCCGAACTATTTCTATAGTTTGAAGCCCCAGGAAAATCTAGCACAACCAATCCTGGCAAACGAGAATCATCTTCAGGTTTAGCGCATGTTTCGATTAGTGGCCCGTGACGTAGCAATTGATCTTGGTACAGCCAATACCCTTATTTACGAGCAGGGGAAGGGGATCGTGCTAAACGAGCCATCAATTGTGGCGGTGCGGTTCGATGGAACTCGTAAAGAGGCGATAGCATTTGGGGCAGAGGCAAAGGCCATGCTTGGACGGACCCCCGAAGGGGTAAAGGTAATCCGACCTGTGCGTACAGGGGTGATTGCAGACTTCGATGCAGCCAGCATCATGTTGGCGCATTTTCTGCGCAAGGCTCGCCAAAAGTCGCGCTCGCTGTTTCCTCCGCGGGTGATAGTAGGAGTTCCCAGCGGGATCACCGAGGTCGAAAAACGCGCCATTAGGGACTCGATCGAAGGAGAGGCGCGTGAGGTGCGTCTCATTGATGAAGCTATGGCGGCGGCGATTGGATGTAACCTGCCGGTGACTGAGCCCGTAGCGAGCCTTATCATCGACATCGGAGGAGGGACTACTGATATTGCCGTAATTAGTCTCAAAGATATTGTCTACTCTGTCTCTGTGCGCCAGGGCGGAGATGCGATGGATGATGCGATCATTAACCATATGCGGCGGCGGCATCACCTTCTCATTGGTGAGGCAACCGCCGAGTTGATCAAGAAGACAATCGGGAGCGCTCACCCAGACTATGATGCTCAGGAGATGGAGGTGCGTGGGCGTAGCCTCACGAGTGGTGCGCCTGCCTCGTTGATCATCGGTGGGGCTGAGATCAGAGAAGCAATCAATGAAGTGGTATCAACTATTGTAGGAGCGATTCGACAGGCGCTTGAGAATACGCCACCAGAGCTCTCAGGGGATATTATATCTGCTGGGCTGGCGCTGGCGGGCGGTGGTGCTCTACTGAAGGGGCTAGACCGTCGCATCAGTGAGGAGCTGAATATTCGGGTGCGAATCGGTGACGATCCTCTTGCCGCTGTTGTGGAAGGAGCAGGAAAGTGCCTCGAAAACTCCGAGTTATTCAAGGATATCTGGTTCTAGCCAGCAGATTCTTCGCTGATTGTTTTGGCGCCGTTGGGGTGAAGCGTCACGTTGTGGTAGTGGCCGCGCTCCTTAATCATTCCGTAAGCCCCCCGCTGCCATCGCGAGCGGTTGAATGGATGGGCCGCTTTATGAATACTGCGTCTAACGCAGCTGCCACTTAGTTGATAGGGGGCGTTTATGGGATTAATTAATAGGGTTAGTTGATAGAGCCAGATAGAGCCAGTAGGTAGAGACTACTCACGACGCTCTTACGGCAGTTGCGGCGCTCGGGCCCAGGAGCTCCTCGGCCGCAGAATGGGGGTCAATCTCACGGTTGAAGCACCGCTCGATCAGGGCACTCAGCTTCCCCGGTGCTTGAAGAGCTGGCCCAGTGACTGCCAGGTCGCAGGCTACGCGCAGAATCGTATGTTCTAGAATCTTCTTGCGGCGCTCCTGACCCTGGGTAGAGCTTAAAAGCCATTGATGATGTGAGTTAAGTTTCTCAAGAATCTGCTCGGCCCCTTCTCCGCGAGTAGCAACTGTCCGCACCACCGGAGGTTTCCAGCTGCCTGGAATCTCCTCGCCGATTGAAAGCAGTGTTAGCAGATCTCGCTCCAAAAGGTCGGCCCCGTCACGATCGGCTTTATTTATGACGTAGAGGTCTGCGATCTCTAGCACCCCCGCTTTAAAGGCCTGTACGCTGTCTCCCATTCCGGGAACGAGCACTACGATACAGCTATCAGCCGCACGAATGATATCGACCTCAGCTTGGCCGACCCCAACTGTTTCGATTAAGATGATATCGAATCCAGCGCTATCAAGGATCTGCACAGTGTCGAAGGTGGCACGCGAGAGACCGCCCAGCGACCCACGGGTGGCCATACTACGGATAAAAATCCCTTCCATTTCGCTTGCATTGGTCATGCGGATACGATCCCCAAGCACCGCACCGCCTGAAAATGGGCTGCTTGGATCCACGGCAATGATAGCGACTTTCTTCCCGGCATCACGCCAACGCTTGGCAAGCTGGTCCACAAGGGTAGATTTGCCTGCTCCAGGTGCACCAGTCACCCCAATTACCTGCGCCTTGCCGGTACGCTTGTATAATTCCCGTAGGACGGCGCGAGCGCGCGGGATTAGGTTCTCGCTAAGAGTAATAAGGCGAGCAACGGCACGCAGGTCCCCAGCAGGGACCCGCGCCAAAAGTGACTCGTTGGAAAAATCAGCCAAACCCATAATTGCGTGAGTGTAGCACTCTCATGGGTTCGGCTAAAGATGCCGAAAGCTAATTACGCCAGCTGAATAATATCGTTCAGGAGCTGGTTAATCGTGGTGATAATTCTGGAGTTTGCCTGGAATCCCCGCTGGAGGGTGATCAGCTTTACAAACTCATTAGCAATATCCACCGTTGAGAGCTCAAGAGAGCCGGATGTTACCGCGCCAAAAGTGCCGTTTTTGGGCTGTCCAACCACTGGCTCGCCGGATTCATTTGACTGCTGCAGGAGGTTGCTACCCGAGCGCGTAAGACCCTCTGCGTTGGCAAAGTTCGCAAGCCCTATCGTTCCAATCACCGCCGATTGCCCATTGTCGAGGAGTGCCGAGATCTTTCCGTCACCGCCGATGCTGAGGCTTGAAACGGATCCTACTCCCTGACCATCCTGGGTGATGGAGAGTACGTTTGAGCCCGCTGAGTATTGGGTAAAGTTCGAGAGATTAAATGTGATCGACTGTGTATCATCCGCGCCGCCTGACCAGGGTAGGGTAGCAGTGATGCTGGCAG
>JBILUF010000099.1:0-7877 GCA_044371155.1 Bdellovibrionota bacterium | reverse complement strand
ACGTTTGCCGCTTGACTCCAGTTCCATGAACGAGTCGATGCGGTCTCACTGCTGGGATACCCTCTACGGATTAGAGTATCCGAGTCGTACCTCCTTTATATCTGCCGTTGAAACCTCTTTGCCGTTGATAATCACCTTTGGATCAGGCCCTGGCACGACACCGCTAACCATTCCACCGACAAATACAGCTGGCTTGCTTTGGGTGCCGGATGCTCCGGTTGCGACCACTTCAACTTTGTATGTGCCAGAGGCGGTGGAAAGCCCTGAGAGCTGAATGTTCTGCTTCCCAGCAGTGAGAGCGCCAAGGTCATGGCTCTCAACCACTCGACCGGTCGAATCAACTAGCCGCAGCTGCACATTCGAGGCCTCAGTTAGACTAAACAGCGCTGAGCCACCATCGTTGTTGACAATAGTTGCGGAGTTAGAATTTGTTACTACTTGATGCCCCAGATATGACGCGAGAGAAGAGAAATCTCCGCCACCACCCTTGCTCACCTTTTCATTGATGGAGACTAGCTGCTCCAACTGGCTGAACTGAGCCAGCTGAACGGCAAACTGCTGATTGTCCATCGGGTTTAAGGGGTCTTGGTTCTTCAATTGAGCCACCAATAGATTCATGAAGTCAGTTGAGCCAATGGTATCCTTGCCCTTCTTGACAGCAGATGCACCGTTAGTTGCTTTGCTGAGCGAGGATGATAATGCGTTGATAGTAGATTCGTTACTCATACCCTGTTTCCTAAGCTACCCAGTGATCTAGTGTCGAGCTTGAGCTCTGTACCGCTTCGGAGCCTCCATGTGAGATGACGCTCGACCCAAGCGATCCACCGCTCAGCGTCCGGCCATTCTCTCCTGATCCTTGCCAGTTCTTGCCACCTAAGTTCTCATTGAGCTGACCGAACGACTGGCCATCTCCTTGCACTGCCACTGAGATGTTGTCGACATCTAAACCAAGTTTTCGGAGCATCACCTGCAGGTCTTGGGCGCGCTCGCGCAGCAGCTGAGCAACCTGCGGATTCTCTGCGGCGAGGCGGGCGTGTAGGGTGCCCTCACGCAAGGTTACGTCAACCTTTACCTGACCCAGCTCAGAGGGATTGAGTAGCAAGGAGATTGATTTCCCGTCTTTGGAACGCGCCACTTCCTTGAGCGTTTGCTCTACCCGCTCGAATGCGCGCGAAGCAACAGCAGGTGGCAGTGAGCGAGAAGCGCGTGCTTCGCTGCTTCCCGGATTGCGAAGTGGGCTGGTGTTGCCCACTGCGGTCATCATGTTGTTGGTGGCGGTGGTGCCCGGTGCAGAAGCCGATCGAATTGCATGCTCAGAGGCAGAAGAAGCCGCTCCTGATCCGGCGCCTTGAGCGATTCCATGGATAAGATTCTGCGTCAGGAGCGCTGCCACGGAGGACATTGCTGGTATAGTTGGATTGCTCACGCGCTGGGGCGCTGCCGCTGGTTCGAATGCTGCTCGCACCTTCGCTAGTGCCTCAGTCAACTCAGTGTTTGCGGCAACAGTAGCTGCTGATGTCGTCTCGGCAGCGCCGACCTGTTTTGCATCGGCCTGGAGTGGCTGTAGCTTCTCGGAGACTGCTACAGTGCGCGTGTTAGCATGTGCCACGTGAGCTGGGGTTGTAGCAGAGAGCGTAGTTGGAGAAGGCGTGGCATTGGACTCAGAGAAAGCAGGTATTTTGCCATCTATCTCAGAGATTTCGGCATCAGGCGCTACACTGTCACGATCTGCGACCGGGGCAGGGCTATCTTTTTTGGGCCGCGCTGCCTCGTTGGCGCTTGCTCGAGCAGAAAAATCCGCACTAGGATTCTCTTCACCAACCTCCTGTGGGGCAGCATTATCAGCCTGCGGTTGCGAGCGCTGCTCGTCTTGCCCCTTTTCTGGTTGCGACGAGAGGTCGGTGGATGGAGCTTGAGCTACCACGCTTGCTTGCACGGCCGTCTGCACCTCGGTAGGGCTGGCTTGCTGCATCCTCTGCAGCTCCTGAATTTGAGGTAGCGAAGCTAGCGCCTCCACCTGGAAGGTATCCAGAGACACATCCGCGCTACCTGGGCTCACCCCCCCGGCAAAGGTTGCCAGGAGCCCTTTGAACTCCTGCTCAGGGTTGAGCGCAGCTCCATTAGAGCCCTGAGAGGCTGGCTTACCAGAGTTAACCCCCTGAGATGACTGGGCTCCCTGTGCTAGTTTGGCAGACTTAATCTTCATTGAATCGCTTTCCTTAACCGTTGGCTCTCATGGCCGCCCTCGAATAAAGAGCAAGAGGTGGGCCAGGTTGGGCATTGCAGCAATGCTGGTAATATCAATGGGTTATCCAGATCCTGGGGCGGCCCTGAACGGCAATTCCTGCCCCCCTCGTAGCGCGGCAAAGCAGTAGGCAACTTTTGGCTCAATTCCCCGATTAGGATAGGGAGTTGGAGCTTGCCCGCTGGGCGCTGTTTGGTGATGCGGGCTCCATCGCAACCCGTGTTGGCAAGGTTCCGAGTAGGACGTTGGTTCGAGATTCAAAGATATGATTCGTGCACGATTTATCCCAGATACGGTATCTCCGGTTGGCGAGCTTCTGCATGCTGCCAGGCAGCTTCTATCTCGGACTGCGCTCCAGGCAGAAGAGCTCATAAGGGGTACCCGGGCCAATCTTGCGGTGGATGGATGGGCGCTGCGACAACGGTTGCATCGCCGGTGTATACGGATTATCAGTCGTGAGCGCGCCAGATTACAGGCGGCCAGTAACCTAGAGGCCGAGCGGCAGCTGCAGCGAGTCATCGCTAATGCCCATCGTGATTGCCTAGAAGTGGCACTTACAGTCGCTAAAGAGGTAGTGGGCGAGCTGTTGGCCACTGACGCTGAGCGGATTGCAGCTCGAGTAAAACGGGGATTAGAGCGGCTTTCGCAAGGGCGGGTGCTTTCTATCGAGGTGCTTTCGGGAGGAGAAAGCGCTCTTCAGGCGGCCTTAGAAAACATGGGAGCCACTATCCCAGTACACCCAACACCAGATCTTGCCCCGGGAGTCGTGAGGCTTCTCACTGTACATGGCCCAGTTGAAATGCCCTGGGAAGAGGAGTTTGCTGAAATGGCAAATAGATTGCGCTCGGTGCTTGAAGCGCGCATCGCCGCAGTCACCTTACAGGAGGCAGCATGAGTCTATTATCTGGTCTAGCCCAGGAGGTGCCGCGTGCTGAGCGTGTCCGTAGCGGCGGCAGAGTCACCTCTGTACGTGGCCCGGTAGTCTTTGCAACCATTCCGCATACTTCGATAGGGGATTTGTGCGTCATAGAGCGTCGGGATGGCACCAGTATTCGCTCGCAGGTGGTGTCGTTTCAAGAGGAACAGGTCTGTTTGGCCCCATTTGACGAACTTGATGGCATCTCCCCAGGAGCGCCGGTGACATCGACCGGATCGCCATTCGCCTTCGATATCTCAGACGAAATCGTAGGAAGGGTGGTTAACTGCTTTGCCGAGCCGATTACAGTTGACGACGTGGTGACTCAAAAATCTGAGCGGATAGCACGGATTCAGGCTTCGCAACCTCCACCGCACCCCTTAGAGCGCCCGCTTATCAGCACCACTCTCGAGACAGGCGTCACGGCGATTGATGGTCTTTGCACCCTTGGCTACGGACAGCGAGTGGGGCTCTTTGCCGGTGCGGGAGTTGGGAAGTCAACGCTTTTGGGGATGATCTCACGGCGCAGCGCAGTGGATATCTCGGTGATAGCGCTGATTGGGGAACGAGGACGAGAGGTGCGGGAGTTTCTCGAGGAATCGCTTGGTCCGGAGGGGATGCGTCGAGCAGTTGTGGTGGTAGCTACAAGTGATGAATCGCCGATTCGACGCTCTCTTGCTGTCGAAACAGCGACCGCGATAGCGGAGTATTTTAGACATCGTGGCAAGCGGGTGCTGTTGTTGGTTGACTCCCTTACTCGAGCTGCTCGCGCTTTGCGCGAGGTTGGTCTAGCGGCAGGAGAGCTGCCGATTCGGCAGGGATATACGGCATCTGTGTATATGAAATTACCCAAGCTACTTGAGCGCGCCGGCACTACGCAGCACGGCTCAATAACGGGGATCTATACCGTACTAACAAACGGTGAAGGGGAGGTAGATCCGCTCGGAGAGGAGATAAAGAGTATTCTGGATGGACATATCGTACTTGACTCCAAGCTAGCGGAGCGTGGCGTGCGGCCCGCGATTGATCTTACTGTCTCCGTATCGCGGGTGATGTCGCGGCTGCGTTCAGCTAAAGCGCTGGAGATTGCCCAAACGGTGCGTGAGGTGCTGAGTCGCTTAAAGCGTGATCGCGATCTGATTCTATTCGGTGGCACTCCTGATGCTGCATTAAAAGCAGCTCTTGATATTGAGGGCAGGCTCATCGCAGCGCTTACGCAGCGCCCCGATGAAGCACGCACCGTGCAGCATACCGACACAGTTTTGGCCAAACTTGCAGCGGAATACCGCGCCGCAGCCCTCCAATAGGACTCCTCAGGCTCTAGTGCGGGATGCTCGTTGTTATCTGATCATCTGCAACGTATCACGGAGGAGCTGATTCGTAGCACTCATGGTTTGCGAATTCGCCTGGTAGCCGCGCTGGTAGGTGAGGAGGGTCACAAACTGCTCGGCTATATCCACAGTTGATCGCTCTAGCGAGCCGCTTTGCAGTCCACCGAGGCCGATTTTAGTTGGGTCTCCAATGGTTGGCTCTCCGGCTAGGTCAGTGGCTTTAAAACTGCCGTTGCCTGCACGAATCAGCCCATCGCGGTTTTTGAAATCAGCTAGCTGCACTTTGCCAACTGTAACAATCGTTCCCGAGCTAAGCTGTGCGGTAATCGTTCCGTCACGCTGAAACGTGTAGGACTGCACCTCGCCTACGCCCTGTCCATCCTTGGTGATCCCTGCAACCTGACTGGCATTGCCAAATTGAGTATATCTACTGAAGTCGATTGTGAAGTTTCCTGCTGCAGCTCCATTATTATAGGCAGGAGCCGCAGTAAGGATAGCGGCTGCTTTGCCAGCAGCAGTTAGCTGACCATCTGGTCCAAAGTTCAGTGGGGTATTCTGCCCAATCTGAATCGGTGTGCCCTTTGTGCCGCCCACGTCTCCGGCATCCATATAGGCCTGCGCTACCCACGAATTAGTCCCGGTCTTGCTAAAGGCTACGGTGATGTTGTGGGAAACACCTAGCGAGTCATAGGCGCTGGTGTTTGTAATGTATCCGGCAGAGGCCTGAATCGCGTTAAACGAGACAGGATTGGCTGGGACGCCGCCGGTGGTGGAGATGGCTGCGGAGGAATTCAAGTTACCTACCACCGATATCGCGCTAGTTGGTGAGCTTGTAGAGTTAAAGCCCCGCATGTTTATCTCACCGACAGCCGTGCTTGTGCCTTGCAGCCCCAGAATTCGCTGCCCTTCGGCCGTGGCAAGGAAGCCTTCGCCATCAATAGTTAGATTGCCAGCACGGCTATAACTTGGATCGGCAACTGAACCAGTCATAAAGAAGCCGTTACCATCGATAGCGACGTCTAGCTCACGCGCTGTGAACTCCAGTACGCCGTTATCAAATATGGTGCGCACAGAGGTTACTTGGGTGCCGCTACCACTGATTCCCGTGGTGTCAGTTTGTTTGCCACTCCCTCCCTCACTTAGTAGGTCGCCAAACTCAACGCGACTAGTTTTGTATGCGGTGGTATTGGCATTCGAGATGTTATCGCCAACAACGGCAATAGCACTGCCGTTGGCCTGGAGGCCTTCCCGGCTGGCGAAGAGTGCGGTTTCAATGCGCATAGAGCCCCATTCTGAAAGATATCGCCGAGGCGCTGACCCCGGCAGATTTATCCGCGTAGGGCTACACCTCGGTTCAAGAGGTTAGCCCCATTAGGCCGCGGAAGGTCGGAAATGTTTGCCGATCCGATGGCTGCATTTCGACTTGTGGAGAGTTCAGTGCAAGTTCTTTGCCGAGCTATGCTGATTGGGTGCGGCCGGTTGGGTGCGAAGGTCGCTCATCCGCATGTTATAGTGATGCAGGAGCCATAATCCGTAGCCGACCGTAACGAGATAGTGAATGAGGTGGGTTAAAATCCCATAGGCGACCGCTACTTCCTCGCTTACTCCAAACGGCCTAAATGCAAGGATGCAGCCACCCTGGTACACCCCCAGAAAACCTGGCGCACTTGGAAGGGCAACTGCCAACGCCAATACCACCGCAACAGTTGTGCCGACCAGGAATGTGGATGGGACTGCGAAGGAGAATAGAAAGCTCCAAAAGAGGAGATAGCAAGAGAGCCATACAACTGCTGAAAGAGCTAGTACGCGGAGCAGGTTTCCGCCGTGGCGGAGTACTGTGAGGCCATGCAGAAGCTCGGTGGCGAATCGCTCAATTGCTTGCGCCATGCCATCGGGAAGAAAACCAGTGCTCCAGGAGATTAACCTCTGCAGTAGGTGGGGCATGAAGATGCCAGCCAGCATTCCAACGAGAATAACGGCAGCTATGCCACCCAGCACGACAGCTCCCTTGTAAAGCACTGGGTCAAGATCGGGCAGTAGCGCTAGCAGACACGCGAATGAAATGAGCACGCAGATAAGATCAAAGAACCGCTCTATGACAATCGAGGCAAAAGCGGTGGGAAAAGGCAACGCGCTTTTTCGGGACAGGAGGTAGGGCCTTAGGAATTCGCCAGCTCGTAGAGGCAGTATGTATGTTGCAAAATTACCTGCCATAAAGGAGTCGAATAATGTGCGCAGTGAGGGCCGAGGCGTGACCTCAGGCAGAAGAAATCTCCATCGGTAGGCTCTCAGCCAAAGATGGAGAAACATCAGTGGTAGGGAGATAAGTAGCGGATATAACGAGGCCTCTTTGAGAGCCTCCAGCACCTTGCCCCACTCCAGGGATACAACCAGCCAGCCAACTATGCCAACGGTCACCGAGGTTCCCAAGATTTTGTGGAATAACTTAGAGCGAAGAACCTCACGCATTGAATATCCGGGATGTACAAAGTTTTTGGCGGTAGGCCTGTGGTACACCCCCTCGAATCCAAAGGCAATCCCCCTGTTTATAAACCTAGGACGGGTAGATTTAGGGGGGTCGCGAGAGTTTTTTAGCTCCCAAATCTAACCTACAGAACAAGCTGTGCCGAAATCCCTTGTACGCGGCAGGAATACCGCAGAGGTTTTTTTGGAAGGGATTCCAGTGGGTGGTTGTATGTTTCGCTTTGCATTCAAATTGATTCTGTGGGTCACTGTGGCGCGTTGGATGTATGCCGAGGCGGCAATGATAGCACCTTCCTCAGTGCCGTATATCGAAGCAGCCCTGATGAAAATTCAGATTCCAACACACGACCAGTGGGATGAAACACAACTGGGTCGCCAAGTATTAAGTTTGCTACCATCTCGGGGGGAGTTCAAGAGCCGGGTTGTGGCGCAGCTAGATGCTCCAATTCGAGATTCAGGTATAACTCTGCAGAATGTTGGCTATGCCGTGGCAGCTGGCAGAAGAACAGGGTCGCGATTCGAGGAGTTCTAAAGACCCTTAACATCGAAGCACTTCGTTGTTACAATGGGAGCTGGTTTAGTTTTCGAGCTCCCTTTATGTCCCAAAAAGAGCTGGCGATTGCGCAGGCTGTAAAATCATCGGCCGATCCGTTGGTAGCTGATACGGGTAAGGATGCTCTTGAGCCATCCTCGGTTGCGCGCGCGGTGGAGCGGTTGAAAGCCGCCTCATTTAAGACTGCGAGAGAGCGCGAGCAGGTCCCCCAGCCCCTCTTCTGGTCGCTTTTTCATGCGCAGCTACAGGATATTAAAGCCAAGAAGCGAGAAGCTCGACTCCTTTCGGAGCTTTTTGGAGGCAGCGGGGAATAGGGCTGCGCAGCGGTCTGTTTTTATGGCGCAGGCG
>JBILUF010000098.1:0-7891 GCA_044371155.1 Bdellovibrionota bacterium | reverse complement strand
TACAGAGCGCCCCACTTTCTTGGACAGCGTATCCTGCACGATTGAAAGGTTCTCAGGCTCGATTCCCACAACAATCTCAGTTGGAATCTCTCGCCCAGTTTCATACAGTTGCTCCAGTGCGGCCTCTATGATTTCAGCATCAGCTACCGACACCTCCGTCAACGCAAAGGTGCGGGTCTCCCCCAACCGCCCGCCACGCACCTGCATCACCGCCAATGCTGCTAGCCCCTCCTCACGATACAGGCCCACCACATCACGATCATCCCCTGAGTAGGTAGTAAGCGCATGGCCGCGGCGAAAACTCTCCAGCACCTCTATGCGGTCTCGAATCAAGGCAGCATCCTCAAACCGCAGCTCCACTGAGGCACGCTCCATCTGCTCTTCAAATTCCTTCTTGAGCTGCTCCGTGCGCCCCTGCAGGATTGAAATAGCCTGCTTTACCCAACGGCGATACTCCTCGGGATCCACCGCAAGACAGCATGGGCCCGCACAGCGTTTAATCTGATATTCAAGACACGGTCTCTGTCGATTATAAAAGACAGTATTGGGACAGGTGCGGAGCGGCACCACTCGCTTAATGATCTCCAGCACCGCCTTCAGCTCCACCGAGGAACTATACGGCCCAAAGTAACGGGCCGAGTCGTCATCCATCCGACGCCGCACTAACTCAAGCCGAGGCCACGGAGCCTCAGTATCAATCCGCACACTCAGAAACGACTTGTCGTCTTTGAGCCGGATATTATAGCGCGGCTTGTGCTTTGAGATCAGATCACGCTCCAGCACAAAAGCCTGCTCCTCATTTTCGGTGACGATATTTTCCACCGACCGAATCCGCCCAAGCAGCGCGCCGATCTGTAGCCGACCGTCCCCACCGAGGAAATAGCTCTTAACCCGTGCGCGTAGATCCTTGGCCTTGCCAACATAGATGACCTTCCCCTCCGCATCCCGCATCAGATAGACCCCTGGCAGGCGGGGAAAGGTCGCCACATGGCTGGAGAGCGCCTCTAAGTGGGCGTTTATGTCTTCGGCCGTAGGTGGCTGCGGGGTGCCGGTCATAGTCTCTCATCTAACCCGATTTTGTGGGCTTTTACAGTCACTTACCGAGTCAGGCGGGCTCCTCGCAGGGCGGCACGCTGCCAATTGATGCAGCCCCGCCCCTGCCCCACCAGCGCTGCAGTAGGTAGTGGACTGTGACTTAAGTCATTGTATCATACGAGGGACCACCTGTAGATGAGCCCCTCCGTGAATAAACCAACTTTTTCTCATCTTCACCTTGCTCACTCCTGCCTTATCGCACTTACAGCGGTATGGGCTACACTTTGTTTTTCGGTCTGTTTTTCGCACAGCGCTTTCGCTGAGGCTCCGGGTCCCTTTGCAGCGCTGATGGCTCCTAACTGGCAGGCAAGGGCCCACTCACTACTTCGATCTCCTCAAAAGGCCTCCGATCAATTCATAGCACTAGAACCACAGCGCTGGACGATCCGCACCCGGGAGTTTAGGTCGCTGCAATTTGTCTTTAACCGAAAGCGCGATCGCTCCTGGAAGGCCTACCAGGTGGGTACCAAGACACTCGAGGAGATCCCGCTTGGCGACACAACCCTACTACGCGGATATGTGGAGCTACACCGCGGAGGGAAAACGATTCGTCGCACCGCAACAGCTACGATTAGCTCGAAAACCTCCTCCAAGCCCTTCGGCCAAACAGCTGCTCCGATCAAAATGACGATAAACTTCTCCCTGCCGCGGCTGACTGGCCGCAGAAGCTTTTATGTAGTCACGGGTGCGACCGGCAAGAAGTCCGCATTAGCGCGGGTGTCGGAATCAGCGCTTAGTGGCCGACGCTGCGGCGACACCGCTGGCCCGCTAGCTGCAATCCCGCACCACTCCCACACCTCGAATCCACTCCTGCGGACTCTGACAGGGGCACCTCCACCAACAGCACCAAGCGTTACTCTTCGTGAGGTCAAGATAGCAGCGATTGCTGACTTTCAATACTTCAGCGAGGCTGGTGCTAATTCGACCACCGTATCTAACCGTATCGCCGCACTCATGAACTCTGTCTCTGCGATCTATGAACGCGACCTTGGGGTCACCATCACGCTAAGCACAATCTACCTGCATCCTAGCGCTGGAGATCCATACACCACCGACGATGCCGAGCAGCTCCTGGTAAAGATCGCGAACAACAAAGCCACCTATGGCAGTGCTGACATTTATCACCTCCTCACGGGCCGCAATATCTATGGACTAATCGGCGGGAACCCCAATTATAGCGTTGTAGGGTTAGCCTACCTGGCGCAGGCCTGCACCGAATCCGGCTTCCCCTATTCGGTGTCCGAGAAACTCTCCGATACTCTCGACTATCTAATTATCGCCCATGAGCTGGGGCATAATTTTGGTGCCAACCACGATCAGTTCCAGACAAGCCCTTCAACAATCATGTTCCCTTCCTTACCACCCGCCGAGGCCCGCTTTTCAAATTTCACACGAGGGGAAGTCCTGACGAACTATCTAACCAACAGCTTTTATAACTTCTATCCGTTCGGAGATGCCGCAGCCCCCACCCCAATCCCTGTGCAGCTTCGTTCCGGGTGCTTACCGGAAGTGACTCGGGAGGCCACCCCCACCCCCGTACCCACCAGCACACCGACTGCCACTCCTACTGCAACACCTACCATCCCGCTGCCAACTGTGGCGCTCTCTGGCACTCTCAATGGGCGCGGCACAGCCCAGTTTACGGTCTCTATTACAGGGGCGCTCTCCACTAGCTGTCAGAGCTTTTTGGATATCGCGCCAGATACCCGCTTCCGCGCCTCATCCCGCACCACGGTAAGCCTTGGATCAGGCAACACACCGCAATTTTCACTATCTGGCAGGGTCAATCTGCGCGCGGCAGTCCCGCGCGGCAGCCGCAGCTCCAAGGCCTTTGTGCGCGCCCGCTATCGCTGCGGCAACGCTAGCGTCATCTCTACAGTGCTAACTTTACGCGCCGATCTTGTGCGCTCCAGACAATCCACCACACTCTCTCGATGGATCTCCCGCCTCGCCACGGCCATCTCGTAGCCAGCTCCCGTGTCGCACTATACTTCCGAAGAAAGCATGTGCTCCTGGAGGGCCTTAATCGCATCCCGGAGCTGCGCGGCGCGCTCATACTCGCGCTTCGCAGCGGCTTCAAACATCATCTGCTTAAGTCCCTCAATATAGCGCGGCAGCTCCTTTTGATCCTTTGGTGGAGGTGCCACGAACTCAGGGATCACAGCCGCCACAGCAGCGTCCTCAGAGAGAGTCACCAACGAAGGCTGAATCTCACTACGGGCTGAGTGCGGGGTGATTCCATGCACCCGATTAAACTCAGCCTGGATAATCCGCCGACGGTTGGTTTCAGCGAGCGCCTCATTGATTGAGCGGGTCTCTTTATCGGCATACAAGATCACACGACCGTTCACATTTCGCGCCGCACGGCCCATGATCTGAATAAGGGAACGGGTCGAGCGCAGGAATCCCTCTTTGTCTGCATCCAGAATCGCCACCAGGCTCACCTCCACAAGGTCCAGCCCCTCTCGCAACAGGTTGATGCCGATGAGCACATCGAAATCTCCTTTGCGTAGCCCACGCAAAATCTCCACTCGCTCGATTGAGTTGATATCTGAGTGTAGATACCTCGCTCGGATTCCAAGCTCGCGCAGATATTCCGACAGATCCTCTGCCATCTTCTTAGTGAGTGTGAGTGCTAACACCCGCTCGCCACGCTGAATGGTTGCCTGGATCTCGCCAAGCAGATCGTCTACCTGATTCTTGGCCGGACGCACCGATACCGCAGGGTCCAAAAGGCCGGTGGGACGATTGATCATCTCCACCACCATCCCCTCGCTCTTTTCAAGCTCATACTCGCCAGGGGTAGCCGACACAAAAATAGCCTGCCCTACATTCCCCCAGAACTCATCGAAGTGCAGTGGCCGATTATCCAGCGCCGAGGGCAGTCGAAACCCGAAGTTCACCAAGGTCTCTTTGCGCGCCCTGTCGCCGCGCGACATGCCGCCGATCTGCGGAATGGTGACATGGCTTTCGTCGATTACAAGAAGATAGTCCTTCGGGAAATAATTGATCAGGGTGGTGGGTGGTGCCCCCTCAGCTCTGGCGGCCAGATGGCGCGAATAGTTCTCAATGCCAGGACAGAATCCTATCTCCTGCATCAGCTCCAGATCATACATCGTGCGCTGTTCAAGCCGCTGTGCTTCGAGCGCCTTGCCATCGTTGCGCATCCGGATAAGCCAGTCTTTTAGCTCTGCCTTGATCGCGATAATCGCCTTATCCACTGCCTCCCGACTGGTAACGTAGTGACTCACCGGATACGCCATGCAGTGTGGCAACGGTCGCAAAACAGAGCCGCTAATCGAATCGATCTCGGTAATCTTCTCGATCTCATCACCAAAGAAGAGGATTCGAATCGCCTTGGAATCTTCATCCGAGGGAAAGATATCGACCGTCTCCCCCGTCACCCGAAAGTCACCCCGGCTAAATTCAAGGTCTGATCGGGTATACTGCATGAAGACCAGCTTTTGGATCACCTCCTCACGCGAGATCACCTGCCCCTGCTCTAAAAAGAGCATCATATTAAAATACTCCTCAGGAGCGCCCAGCCCGTAGATGCAGCTCACGCTTGCAACCACAATAGTGTCGCGGGCCTCGAGTATGGAGCGAGTAGCGCTGTGCCGTAGCTTATCGATCTCCTCGTTTATCGAAGCATCCTTCTCGATATAAGTATCGGTGGAAGGTACGTACGCCTCTGGCTGATAGTAGTCGTAGTAGCTTACGAAGTAGCGCACCTTGTTTTCGGGAAAGAACTCCTTAAACTCAGCATACAGCTGGGCAGCCAGAGTCTTATTCGGCGCAATCACCAGAACCGGACGGTTCTGTTTTGCGATAACATTAGCGACGGTGTAGGTCTTGCCAGAACCCGTCACTCCCAATAGGGTCTGAAACCGCACATTATGCCGTAGATTTTCATCCAGACTGCGAATGGCAGCAGGCTGATCCCCACGCGGGGAGTACTTCGAGAGAAGATTAAACGGGATCTCAGCTGGCGCGCGTCTCACCCAGCTAAATTAGCCTGAATGAAGCGGAAGGGAAACCCAATCTAGCTGGCAAGAGCCAGCTCCTTGGCAGGCTCAACTCCGCTTGATTGGAGGCGCACACTACTTCGAGAGCTTTTTCTCCTCAGCCTGACGGATCCGATCCTTGGCAAGATCGAGCGCCACGAGCTCAGTAAACCGCTTGCGTTTCTCAGACTCCTCGAGGATCTTGTGAATAGTGTTGTAGATGTTGGTGGATTTCTCGGTCACCCACTTCTCGGTCCATCCACCCGGAATGTACTCAGCGCTTACCGAAATGATCCCGCCAGCATTGATAGCAAAGTCAGGACAGTAGGTAATACCACGCTGTGTTATCGCCTCGTACATCGATGCGTCGCTGAGCTGGTTATTCGCAGCTCCACCGATGATCGCACACTTAAGCCGCGGCAAAGTGTCACGATTCACCGTCTGTCCGATCGCAGAGGGTGAATACACATCGCACTTTACATCATAGATTGCATCGAGCCCCACCACCTCTGCACCATACTTGGAACGAGCCTCTTCAAGCCTTGATTCCACCGTATCGCACACCGTAATCTTCGCTCCAGCCTCATGGAGGTGCTTGAGAAGATACATTCCAACATGCCCCACCCCTTGCACCGTAATGTGGCGGCCTTTGAGATCCGCAGTACCAAAACGGCGCTCGCAAGCGGCGCGAATGCCACTAAACGTGCCCAACGCCGTCCACGGCGATGGGTCGCCCGAGCCGCCCTTGTCACGGGAATAGCCAGCCGCAAATTTTGTGACCTCACGGAGCACCATGATGTCTTCTACCGAGGTACCCATGTCCTCGGCTGTGATATAGCGACCACCAAGATCGTTTAGGCATTTTGCAAATTGCAGGAACAGCTCACGACGGCCTTCTTTTATTGCCGGATCCACGATCAGACAGCTTTTGCCTCCGCCCAGATCCAAGCCGGCGAGTGAGCTTTTGTAGGTCATCCCCTCGGCCAGCCGCAGTGCATCATCAAGGGCGCTGGCCTCATCGGTATAGAGCCGCATCCGGCAGCCACCCAGCGCTGGGCCAAGCACGGTGTTATGAATCGCGACAATCGCCTTCAACCCCACCCGCGGGTAGTTAAACACCACCACCTGTTCATGCCCGCGGCGCTCGATTTCAGAGAGTAGCTTAATGTCCATCCGATTACTCCTTACAAACAACTGCGACGCTCCCTAAGCGCGTCGATCTGCATTAGCTTGAGGTACAAGAGATTGTTCTGAATAAGTTCGATGCAAGAGCCCTGTGCGGCTAGTTGGTCTTCACCGCTGGCTGAGTGTCCGCGGTCTCCGAGTAGCTAGGAGCTGCCCCGGTGGATGGGGCCGAAACGTTCCCCATTTCGTAACGCTCACGTTTGCACCCGGAAAGAGACACCACCACCAGGAGACAGATAAACGAGAGAAGAGTTTGCTTCATGCTATTCCTCAAGTACGAGAAGTTATCAACACCAACGACGGCCAAACATGCCCTGGGGGAGACTCGAACTCCCACACTCTTGCGAGCACAAGGTTCTGAGCCTTGCCTGTCTACCAGTTTCAGCACCAGGGCATAGAAACCAGGGCATAAAGCACCGGCTCACAGAGCACGCCGCACCTCGTTCAAAAGCAACACAGCGCAGCACCCCCACCCATCGCTTGGTGTAGTTAGAAACTAGTAGTGTTTACATGAAATTGCAAGGGAGCCCCGAGCCCCTTTTACATCCAATTTAGAGCTCAAATTTAATCCCCTGCGCCAGCGGCAAGGAATCACTGTAATTTATCGTACAGGTCTGCCGACGCATGTATTGCTTCCAGGAATCAGAGCCAGACTCACGCCCACCGCCGGTCTCCTTCTCGCCGCCAAATGCGCCCCCAATCTCGGCGCCAGATGTGCCGATGTTGACATTGGCAATTCCGCAGTCACTACCGGCAGCGTTTAGGAATCGCTCAGCACCCTTGATGCTCTGGGTAAAAATGGCGCTACTTAATCCCTGCGGCACTTCGTTATTAGCCGCAATCGCCTCCTCTAGATTATCCACCGGGATGATGTACAGGATCGGCGCAAAGGTCTCCTCCTGCACGATCTTCATCTGGCGGTTCGCCGCGATGATTGTGGGCTCGACATACAGTGACGATGGCATATCCGCCAGCACCTTGCCGCCGTAGACCACTGTACCGCCTTGGGCCTGCGCCTGAGTAATCGCTTTCTGATAACTCTCCACCGCCGCGGCGTTGATAAGTGGCCCCATTAAGGTACCATCTTTTAGTGGGTCCCCGATCCGTACCTGGCGATACGCCTCCACCAACCGTCGGGTGAACTCCGGCTCGATCCCCCTCTCGACCAAGATGCGCCGAGTTGTAGTGCAGCGCTGCCCAGCTGTCCCCACCGAACCAAAAAGAGTCGATGGGATACAAAGCTTCAGGTCAGCATCATTGAGCACCACCACTGCATTATTGCCTCCAAGCTCAAGGAGACACTTTCCAAACCGCTTGGCCACAACTTCTCCGACGCTGCGTCCCATCCGTGTTGACCCCGTGGCCGACACCAGTGGCACCCGGTGGTCTGCGGCGATCTTTTGCCCCAGCGCCGGCCCATCACCAATCACAAGGCTAAACACCCCTGGATGGCCATGCGCCTCGGCCACCCGCGCAGCGATCTTATGCATCGCAATCGCCGTCAAAGGCGCAAGCTCAGAGGGTTTCCACACCACCACATCGCCGCATACCGCCGCTATCATCGCGTTCCAGGCCCACACTGCGGCGGGGAAATTAAACGCAGTAAT
>JBILUF010000097.1:0-7908 GCA_044371155.1 Bdellovibrionota bacterium | reverse complement strand
TTTCTCTCTCTATTGCCCTGCTTGTCGGATGTTTTGGTGCCGATGAGGGCGCGCGCTATTCAGGTGGTGCCCCGCTTGGCGGCCCGACTGGAGCGATTTCACGACCAGCCCTCGCATCTCCGGGATCAGCGACACCCAGTTTCCCGTGGGAGCTTCTGTGGCGAGAGGGGTATGCTGTCTCAGGCCAGGAGGTGTCGAGCATTCTGCTGCGTCAGGGAGACCGAGCCTTAGCAGGCGGTGATCGGAGTGCGGCGTTAGCGGTGTACCAAAAGGCGCGCGCCTCGGGGCTTAACCCTGCGGATCAAGAGAGTGCGGTGGTGCGGGTGACTGCGATGCAGCTTTCACTGGGACAGGCCGATGTGGCGCTACGCACCGCGAGTGATTACTTCGCGGCGTCACGCAAACAGGTGGGCGATGTGTCGCCGGAATTCTCGTTGCTGTTTGGGTATGCCTACGGGCAGCGAAACGACTTTGATCAGGCCTTGGCATGGCTTGCCCGCGCACGCGCAGTCAGTCCGCCGCAGAGCCGTTTCGCCTTTGCCTCCCAGGAAGAGGTGGCTGCAGTGCTGCGAAGTGTACCAGAGAAGCAGTTTGAGGATATCGCTGCGATGTGGGCCGGAGATGAGTTTATCCGCGCTGAAATTGGAACGGAGCGACTACGCCGTTCTCGTGGTGGCGAGGTGGCGCCTGGGGAGAAGAGCGCTTTGGTAAAGAGCCCACTCCTAAACCCCGGCGAGGTGCGGCTTGGGGCGCTGCTGCCGCTGCAAGGAAGATTCGCCGCGCTAGGGCGAACGGTGCAAAACGGCATTGAGCTGGCGGTGGCGGGGCAGGGGGCTGACCCAGTGGTGCGGCTTACGGTGCAGGACTCAGGTGATACATCTGAGCAGGCTGCGGCTGCGGCAGGCACGCTGGCGCAAAGCAGTCAGCCGACAGTGGTGTTGGGCCCATTAGTGTCGGAGCAGGCACACGCCGTGCGCTCGGTCTTGGATGCACAAGGGGTGCCGTCCCTATCATTTTCGAAACGGAGTGACTTTATCCCTGGGGCAGCGGTCTTTCGCCTTGGGGTAACGGTGGAATCGCAGGTGGAGTCTTTGCTGGCTACCACCCATGATCGAATGGGGGTCACTAGATATGCTGTGGTTGGCTCCAGCGACCCAGCGTTGACAGAGGTGGCCGAGGTGTTTCGGCGCAAATTACGCGAGCTGGGGCTGCAGCTAGTTTTTGATAAGGTCTATCAACGCGGCGTAAAGGATGCCGCTGCGGCACTGGCTGCGGAGCTAGAGAATCAGCCGGTCGAGGCGGTGTTTTTTGCAGATAACAGCGCGCTTGCCTCGACGGTGTATGCAGGGATGTCAGAGGAGTCTCGCAAACGAGTGCTGCCGCTAGGAATCGGCAACTGGGACAATCGCCCCCAGCTTATGAGCTCTCGAACTGTGCTCAATGGGGCTGTCTTTGTAAGTCCCTTCTTCCCACAAAGTAGCCGCCCGATCGTTGGGGGATTTATCTCGGCGTATCGTGGCAAGTATGGCCAGGAGCCAGATTTCCTCGCCGCACAAGGATTTGATGCAGCAACGATGGTTCTGCAAGCTGCGAAGCGGGCCCAGGCCACCATGATGCCGCTACCGGAGGCTATCCGCGGGATTGATATCTATGACGGACTCACCGGGAGGGTGTATGTCGGTGCTGATGGTGAGCTGCGGCGAGCTTTCGCCGTGGTGCAGCTGCGTGGCGATGCCCTCGTGGAACTCAATGCGCCTGAGGCCGCGGCTGGGCAACTAACGTCAGGGGAATCAGTATTGAACGGAGCTGCAACTGCTCCAGTTGTTGCTCCAACTAAGGGGCCGGTGGTGGCCCCGCCGCCGCCAGAGGCGCCAACACTTGGTAGTGTAATGAAACCGTAAGGTCAGATATGAAGAAGAGAAAAAAAGTTCGCTCCCCTCGTCAACAGTCCGCTGCCGCATCTGGTGGCGGGCATGATTTTTCTGTACCCACAAGCATCCCAGCGCGGCTTCCTGTGCTCGCTGCCAAGGAGCTGGTGGCGTTTCCCTCGGTGATGATGTCACTTCATGTGACGCGCGAGGTGAGTATCGCCGCTGTGGAGCGGGCGATGGAGTCAGATAAACTTATCTTTATCGTTGCGCAGAAGGACCAAAGCATTGAGTCCCCTGAGGCGCACGACCTGCACAAGGTGGGGGTGATTGGGAATGTAATCCGCACCCTGCAGCTCCCGGATGGGCGCTATAAGGTCTTGATGCAGGGCCTAGAGCGCGCACGCGCGAAGCGGTATGAGGAGCGCGACGGCGTGATGATGGCGCTCCTTGAGGTGCTGCCGTCGCATTCAGTCAAGGAGCCATCAGGCAAGGATGTGGCGCGTATGAACCGCATCCGTGAGAACTTGCAGCTTCTGGTACAACACGAGCAGCGGCCCGAGGAGATCCTGCTTGTGACGGAGGAGATTAACGACCCCGGAGTGTTAGCTGATGTAATCCTGGCGCACTATAACCTGGATGCCAAATCATCCCAAGCGTTGCTCGAAGAGCTCGACCCACGCAAGCGCTTGCAGGCCACTGATGATATTATCGCCGATGACCTCAATCAGTTCTTTGTGTCAGAGCAGATCAAAGACAAAGCTCAGACCGAGATGAATAAGGGGCAGCGTGAATACTATCTGCGTGAGCAGATCCGACAGATCAATCGTGAGCTGGGCGAGGCCGAGGGACAGTCTGAGGATCTCGCGCAGTTAAAGGAGCTGCTGGCCAAGGCGAAATTGCCGCCACATGCCAAGCAAGAGGCTGATAAGCAGGTGCGTCGTCTTGAGAAGATGCAACCAGAGGCGAGTGAGTATGCGCTTCTACGCACCTACCTAGACTGGATTGCTGAGCTGCCGTGGGCGGTGCGCACCAAGGATCGTTTGCAGCTCGACTCTGCTCGCAAGATCCTCGACGAGGATCATTTCGGCTTGGAGAAGGCCAAGGAGCGAATTCTTGAGTATCTCAGTGTACTCAAGCTCAAGAATGACTCGCGTGGGCCGATCCTGTGTTTTGTGGGGCCACCTGGAGTGGGTAAAACGTCGCTCGGCAAATCGATCGCCAATGCCCTTGGGCGCAATTTTGTGCGGGTGTCAATCGGCGGTGTGCGGGATGAAGCTGAGATTCGAGGCCACCGGCGCACCTACGTGGGAGCACTGCCGGGCCGAGTTGTTCAGGGGATGAAGCAGGCTGGTAGTAAGAACTGCGTGTTTGTGCTCGATGAGCTCGATAAGGTAGGTGCTGATTTCCGCGGCGACCCCGCATCGGCGCTGCTTGAGGTGCTTGACCCACAGCAGAATAAAGATTTTATGGATCACTACCTTGGGGTGCCATTTGACCTCTCGGAGGTGCTCTTTATCGCCACTGCCAACACCCTTGATACTATTCCCGAGGCACTCCTGGATCGTTTGGAGGTGATCTATATCTCGGGGTACACCACCGAGGAAAAGGTCAAGATTGCTGAGAGATTCTTGGTGCCACGGCAGCGCAAGGAAAACGGCCTGGCGAGTCAAAAGATTGCGATCGATGACCAGTCGCTTCTGTTCCTGATCGACCGTTACACCCGTGAAGCTGGGGTGCGAAACCTTGAGCGCGAAGTGGGCTCGCTGTTTCGCAAGATGGCCCGTGAGTTTGTTGAAAAGAAGGGTCTGCCAAAACGGCTCACCGAGGATGGGATCAAGCGGCTCTTGGGGCCCACAAAATTTGACCCTGAGGTAAGTGAGATCGTTGAGCAAGAGGGTGTGGTGCGTGGCTTGGCCTGGACAGTACACGGCGGAGAGTTGATGCCAATTGAGGTCTCGATCGCCAAAGGTAGCGGTCAGCTACAGTTGACCGGCCAGTTGGGTGCGATCATGCAGGAGTCTGCGCAGGCAGCGCTCTTTTACTCTCGTGCCAACGCCAAGATGTTAGGGCTCGATCCGGATTTTCATCAGAAATATGACATTCATATCCATGTGCCGGGTGGAGCAACGCCGAAAGATGGGCCGTCGGCGGGCATTGCAATCGCCACTGCCGTGGTATCAGCGCTGGCCCGACGGAAGGTCTCAAAAGAGATCGCCATGACTGGCGAGATTACGCTCCGGGGTAATGTGCTTCCGGTGGGTGGTCTCAAAGAGAAAGCGCTCGCAGCGCTGCGCTATGGTATCACGAGGGTGATTATTCCGTTTGAGAATATGAAAGACCTTGAGGATATTCCGAAAGAGCAGCGTGAGAAGATTAAGTTCATCCCCGTTAAGCATGTGGGAGAGGTGCTAAAGCTGGCGCTGGTGCAGGCGGAAAAGCCGAAGGCCACTAAGCGCGCCACAGGGAAGAAGCGTCGCCATAAGCCATCCTTGCGGGCTGAGGTATAGCCTCGTGGGGGTGCGGCTGCTAGCGCTGCTCCTGGCGGTGGCTTGTGCGGGCACCACTGCGCTGGCAGAGGAGCTGTGCATCTACTCTAAAGCCGACGGGACCGTTGTGCAGGTGCGTGGACGTGACGAGGTTCCAGCCGAGCTGCGCACGACCGCCCGATGTGTTGCCCCACAAAAAGCTGCGCCACAGATGGCTGCACCGCAGGATATTGAGCTTGCTGGTGTGACGGGCAGAGCGCAGCTCTCAACAGGCCTTGGGCCGATTGATCTGCGCTGGCCGCGGGCGGTGACTGAGATATTTGGCAAAACCCCTGAGCGTGCAGTTGCGGATGCTGCGATGGCGGTGAGCCGGGCGCTGCAAAGCGGGGATTTTCCGACAGTGGCGCAGGCCATGAACCAGCCGTGGCAGGTGGTGTTTATGGATGAGAATCTGCCCACCTCCCAGATCCCGACTGCACTGGTGAGTAACTGCCATCCGGGCTGGATGACCCCTCCCGCAAACATCTATATCGTGGCGCAGCGCGCGGCATATTCCTGTGGTGGTGCGGCGGTATCGCGGGCGGAGGCCGATGTACGTCTGGCGACTATCTTGGTGCATGAGATGGGGCATGCGATCGAGTATCAGCTTCTCAAGAGCCAGTTTGGGCGAAATAAGATGCGGGCTGAGGGGTTTGCCTCGTGGTTTGAGCAGTATGCAGCGCGCTACTCCTCGATGCTTTCCGAAGGGCAGATGCAGCGGATGTATCAGCTCCTAGCGCAACGATCTTTGGCACTCCAGCCCACAGGCTGGTTCTTTCAGGGCAGCCCGGAGGATTATGGGCGGGCCTCGATGTTATTCAGTGCGATAGTTTCCCGTCGCGGAGTAGCCGGGCTTATGGATGTGTATAATGAGATGGAGCGATCGCAGCTTGAGTTTTTCCCGGCCATTGAGCGAGCAGTGGGGTGGAGTGAAGCGAAGATTCACTCCGAGCTTTCGCGCGCTGTTGCACGATAGTCAGTGGTTTGTTTAAAAGGAGTTTTGTCCGGATTTATATGAAGCCAAAGGAACGAGTTATCTCCAGCACTATAGAGTATAAGGCGCACTCTTTTAAGGTCAGGCGCGATACGGTTGAAACCGCCGTAGGGGCAGAGAAGGTGTTCTCGATTGTTGAGCATCCAGGTGCAGTGGTGGTAGTGCCGCAGCTTGCTGATGGTAGTTTTCTGGTGCTGCGGCAATGGCGTCGCGCGGTTGAGTCAGCTCTGCTGGAGTTCCCCGCCGGCACTCTTGAGGTGGGCGAAGATCCGTTTGAATGTGCCAAGCGGGAGTTAATTGAAGAGACCAATCACGCCGCTTCTGAGTGGCATCCACTTGGCGATTTATATCCCGCGCCAGGCTTTTGCAGTGAGCGGCAGTTTTGCTACCTAGCGCGTGGGCTTACACCTGCGCAGGGGCAGCTTGATGAGGATGAGATTATTGAGGTGGAGCGAGTGACTAAGGATGAGTTTCTGCGGTTTGCTGCCACCGCTGATGTGGTTGATGGCAAATCTCTGGCGGTGTTTCTCCGCGCGATGGCGAAGGGGCTGATTTAAGGGGGTTAGTGCTCACCCTCGCGGGCAAGATGTGCAGAGATATCCCGCAGTATGTCAAAAGCCAAAAGCTCTTGTATCCCGTGTGTAACTGTTGCCGCTAGAGTTCCTGCTTTTAGCGGGAAGGAGTCCTTTTGTCGCAGGCCCTCGCCGCTGAGTCGCAGCCGTACTACACCCGGCAATGCCTCAATCTGCACAAGCTGAGTTGCTATCGGTGAAAAGCCAAAGATCGACAGAAACCGCGGCTCAAAAATCTCGATCCCCAGCCGCACTGCGCTAATCTGGGTGCTAGGATCAAGGATGAGCGCAAGCTCACCACCATGTGCCTCCTCTGCGCCGCGTTGCACCCGCTTTACCGCATAGGCGATATGCGAGGGCCCTTCGAAGTGAGAAAACGCTGTGTAGTACCCCAGCTCAAAATGCTCTGGCAAAGGCTCAGCATCAGGGTCGCTATCGGTGGCGCTACAGGGACGGGTGCCCGAGAGAAAGAAAAGCTCCTCGCCCTGCGGAGGTGGCACGGTGGTTGATGGCAACAACGACTCCCGCCACGGGTCGCGGCCGCGTTGGTCAAGGATAGTTTGATGAGAGCGGGCGGCCTGGGGCAGTAGTTGTGTCAGGAGAAGCTGCGCCAACTCCGGCAGCCGCTCGGGAGCTAGCTTCGCCTCAAGATCGTATTGTGATGCGTAGCCCCAGGGGAGCCACTGCCAGCGCAGGGTGAGGGAGGTGTGTGGAGGAACGGTGTTCATTCCAGGCAACGGCGCAAAGACGACTTCATAAGAGGAGAATCCAGCGTGGCTTGGAATCAGGCAAGAGAGTGAAAGATGGAGGCAGAGAGGGGCAAAATCCCTGCAGACTTATTCGGTGCGGGGGTGCCGCGGCTAGGGGGGGCAGAATTTGCGGAATGGGGGGCAAGTTGTCAGAAAATTTACCCGAGCTGCTCGTTATTTTTTCAGGTAGTTAGCACATAACCATTTGTAATCACGAGACTATTAGGTTATTTTTTGCCTTTGATTAGGATTTAACTCGCTGGTACCCTCGTCCAAAGTTTTTGCTCTCCTCCTAGAGAGCCCCGAGCAACGGTTGTCCACCCAGTTTTTTCCTCATTTTTTCATTTTTTTTGGCTCAGCACGCAACTTTTGGCGTGTTTTTCCGATGAGGAGGTGCAAGCAAAACTAACCCGTAATGCAGGGCGCAGTACATGATTTCGATCGTAGTAGTGGACAGGCAGGCAGAGAGTCGCACGCGACTGGTGGAGGAGATCTCTCAGTTTCTGCAGGCCAATGTGCGGGACCTTGACCTTATCCCTCGGGTAAACATAGTACCCCTCTCGCGGCAGGAGCTTAAGTTTCATAGCGCTCCAGACCTTTGCATCATCGGCCCTGGCATCATAGAGCAGGAGCTCACCGATGTGAGCAGCATTCGAAAGTTATTCCCTTCAGCAGCTATCCTAGCCCGCTTGCGTCGTGGCGCTGATGATCTCGCCTTTGTTGAGCAGCTTGCTCGGATGGGGATCGATGATGTGCTCTCTGAGCACACCACGGCGCAGGAGTTCTTAAAGAAGCTCATCTTGCTTGCGCGCCGAGTAGGGCAGCAGAAAGCAGGCACCCTTATTGTGGTGGATAGCGGCAAGGGCGGAGTGGGAGTGACCTCAGTGGTAGCTGGTCTGGGCGATGCGCTAGTAAAGCAGGGCCGCCGCACTGCACTTATCGACTTTGATTTTGATACTCAGGATCTAAGCCGCTTTCTGCAAGCGAGGCCATTTATAAATGAGAATCTGCAGCTTTTATTTGATCAGACTCGCCCCGTGACCCAAGAGTTTGTGGAGCAATGCTTGGTGCCGGTGTGGGAAGATGAGCCGCTACTGCGTTGTATGACTCCAGTGTCTGATAGCGAAAATCTGTTCGACAGCCGCTCTACCTATCCACGCACCTTGATATCGATTCTAGAGATCGTCGATGCGCTGC
>JBILUF010000096.1:0-7917 GCA_044371155.1 Bdellovibrionota bacterium | reverse complement strand
TTTCAATCCGCTCTTTGATCTCAAAATTTACGAACAGCTCTTTATAGAAACGGTATAGCTCCTCGCGTTCCCAGGTCTTGTCCGGCTCGGTGAGGAGTGCCAGCTGATTTACTATGCGATGTTTGGCGCTTAGTCCTGAGCCAAGAAATCGGAGGAGCTCTGAACGTCGCGGGCGTTTAAACTCCCGGCCTTGAAGGAAACGGGTGAAGCGATCGGAGTCAGCTAGGAATTCCTCTACCTCCCATTCGATAAGCTCAAGTGAACTTGATTGGGCTAACACTTGGGCCACCATTTGGATAAGCACGAGGTCAAACTCAGGAACGGTGGCGGTGTTAAACCCAACCTCCATAACCCCTGGCTCAATCTTTATCGTAACCTCGTCCTCAGACATATCATCCGGAAGCGGGGATGGCTGCTCGGAGGATGGAGTCGGGCCGGTAGCGGAGCCCTGCACCCGTTTGGCTTCGCGCAGCCCTAGGCGGGTCAGGTAGTTCTCGTGGGCGCGCGGGGGGATATTGAAAAATACCACCGTGCCGTAGATAAAAATAAATATCTTTTCTGTGCTGCTCAGATGGAAAATGAGGCAGTCCGGATTGCACCGTTCGGTGACTCCTGGAAAGAGTAGGTCAGAGGCCTGTTTGAGGTTGATGCGGTTGCTAACGCTGTAGGTATGCAGTGCGTACCTCGCCTTGGCGGCTAGCTGAATAGGGGCTGTCGCGGCTGAGTCAGACATATTGGTGGATTTCTTGAGACCTCTTCATTGTACCCTTCTCTAGAGGTGCTTGGCAACCCAAACGAAGAAGGTAATATCCTGATATTATTTACAAAAATAAACATTTTTGAAGCTCCCTTGGCACCTTGAGGTCTATTGCCCTTGAGTTGGTATAACTTAAAGCTTGTAAATCCAGGAACGACTCCACAACCAGATGTCAAAGTGATGACATCTGCAGGCCCTTTGACTTCATTGCCGCCAATAAAACCATCAATAAATACGAGTTGTTAAGCTGGCACGGTGGTTTTGCACGCTCCTTGCACATCCACCCATGGGGGCCCCAGATCCGATTTACATGGGCTCTCCGATTAGTTGGGTAAAGATGAGTAATATTAGCTACTTAATAATACATAAAGACCATCCTGTAGACATCCTCGGAGTCAACGGTGGTGCCGAAACCGCGACACTGTGGCTGGCCCGCACCATGGCAGCCTTGGGGTCGCGTGTGGTGGTGGCTGCCCAACTAAGCTGTGCGGAGTGCTCTGACCAAGGGGTGGAGTTTTGGGATTTAGGGCTGAGTTACGATGTGCAGGGCATCTTGGCGCGGGCGCGTGGGCTGGGAAGCTACCACCTGATTGCCGCATCTAGTGCGCTGCCGATTCTTCTGTCGCGTGGTGAGCAGAGCTGTGCTTCTCGGTTCTTTATCGCGCAGGATCAATCGTCTGCTGTCTTGGGGATTACGCCGCAGGTGTTGAGTGCCATGGTAGATGGGCTTATCTGTGTGTCTGAGGCGCAGAAGGGACTGTTCGTCAAGGAAGGCGCTGACCCGAATAAAATTTCAGTCATCCCGAACGGTGCTGATCAGTCGGTGTTCCATTCACGCTCCGACCGTCCGCGTAACCTAAAGCGGTTGGTATTTGCCGGTGCGCTCGTAACGGATAAAGGGATCGATATTCTTATTCGTGCATTTCCGAGGGTGCGAGCTGCGATTCCGGACGCCACCCTGGATATATATGGAAGCTCCTCAATGTGGGGGCGAGAGCCGTTGTTTGATGAGCGCGAAGTCGAGGGCGCCATACCTGGAGTAAGATTTCATGGTACTAGGCCACAGGCTGAGGTGGCGGAGGCCTTCCGCACGGCGGCGGCGTGTGTAATTCCATCGCGCGAGCATGAGACCTTCGTGAGAACGGCAGTCGAGGCACAAGCGTGTGGGTGTCCGGTGGTGGCCTTTGATGTGGGTGGAGTCAAGGAGGCGCTTAGGATCGGAGAGACGGGCGTGTTGGTGCCTGAGGTGTCGGAGCAGGCGTTGGCAACCGCACTCATTAACTATCTGAAGGGTCCTGCCAAAATCTCAAAGATGTCTGCTGCGGGCGTGCAGCTTGTGGAGCGTAAATTCACCTGGCGGCGAGTTGCTGGGTTGATAACTGCGCTTTGTGAGGCAGTGGCACAGGTGGAATCGACCTACTATCGCCGCGGAAAGATTGGGGTAATCTCCACCTGGAATCAACGGTGTGGGCTGGCGACATACGCGCAGTATCTATTCTCGAAGTTCGAGCAGGGAAGCGTGGCGATCTTCTCGGAGCAGGGAGTGGCGCTTGAGCGGCCTGATGAGCCGTTTGTTGAGCGATGCTGGCGCCGAGGGTCAGATGATTTCTCGGCTTTGAAGTCTGCTGTAACACGGCATGGCGTAGAGATGCTGCACATTAACATGCACTCAGTGCAGTTCTTCAGACAACCTGGCTTCGCTGAATTTCTGAGCTGGGCACGGCAACAACACCTCGTGATTGTAGTGCAGCTCCACAGCACCTTCACAAAGCATGCCGACTTTGCAGCGGTGGTGGCCCAAGCGGATTGTATCCTCGTTCATGCCGAGCAGAACAGACTAGAAGTGATAGGTAATGGCGCTCGTCCTGACCAGGTGCAGGTTATTAGGCATGGCGTAGAGGTGTTGCCAAAGCTTGTAGAGTCGCAACGCTCCGCGTTGCGAGAAAAGCTTGGAATCGCCGCTGATGCTAAGTCGATCGTTGCGTTTGGATTCGTGCAGCCCCACAAAGGCATGGAAGGGGTGCTCGAGTCCGTGCTGCATCTGCGCAGCAAAGGGATTACTGCGCAGGGATTTATCCTGGGCGGCGTAAACCCATCCGATCCAAATAGCGCCGAATACCTCCGCAACTTACGCACTCTCAGTGAGGAGCACGGGCTTGGTGAGGCAGTTTCATTCGTTGACCGCTTCATCTCGGATGCGGAAGTGTCTGAGTACCTGCAAGCAGCCGACCTAGTGCTGATGAACTATCGCTCGCAACACTATGAGGCTTCGGGAGCTTGTGCTCTGGCGATAGGTGCCGGTGCGGTAGTGGCAACATCTGGCGCCCCGCCGTTCATCGATTTCGGCGATGCGGTGTGGCATCTCACCTCAGGCTATCCGCCGACTCTTGCGGCCGAGCTACTCCTCACCAATGCGTCTCTGTATGAAACGGTACGGAGTAACGCCGAGCAATACGCAGGGGCGTATGACTGGGGCAAGACGGCAGTGCGCCTAAAGGAGATCTATCGGCAAATTGGGGTGATACCGACTGGTGTTGCGGAGATAAACGCTGAGTTGCCGATGGTGGTGACGCCAGCAGCGCAGGTCGAGGAGCCGGTGACAAGGGTGCAGACCGCAGCAGTGTCTCGACAGAATGATACGGCGCGACCTCTTCGAGTTCTGATCCAAAATCGCCCGGGGACCTTCACCCAACGGGGTGGTGACACAATCGTCCTTGAGCACACGGTGCGCGAGCTTAAGAATCTAGGAGTTGAGGTGACCGTCGATGTCGAGCTCACAGCAGATCCGGCTCGGTATGACATTGTGCATCTTCTTAACTTTGCCACTCCAGATCTTACGCAGACACTGGGGCAGCGCGCTCATGCAGCGGGGGTGCCCTTTGTCGTCACCACTCTCCTGGAAGACGTAGCGATGTTCCACAACCAATGCAACTGTGCGGCGCAGGTGTTGGTTGAATATGTGCGACATCAGCAGAATCCAGCCCTCTGGAGTCAGTGTGTTGGTATGTGGAGCGGGGTGCCTACGGCTCCTGGCTTTGATAATCGTTGGCTTGGGGAGCATGCCGCAGCATTACTAACGAATGGGTCTCGTGAGACCGAGACCGTCCGTAGGTATCATCCGAACGCACGGAATGTAACCGAGGTGAAGCTTGGGCATGAAGTCGGCAGCCGTGGGGATGCGGAGCTTTTCCACAAAACATACGGGGTGAAGGATTTTGTTTTATGTGTTGGTCGGCTGGAGTCGCGCAAGAATCAGCTCATGCTGCTCAAAGCACTTGAGGATAGCGCGGTGCCAGTGGTGTTAGTAGGGGGTGGGTTTACCTATCAACCCGACTATGCAGAGGCGGTGCAAAAGTTTAAGCGCCGCGGGCCGACACTAATACTTGGACGGCTTGCACCGGAGATGTTAGCGGCAGCGTATTCTGCGGCGAAGGTGCATGCGTTACCAAGTTGGTATGAGCTTCCCGGATTGGTGTCACTTGAGGCTGCAAGCTATGGCTGTGCAGTCGTAGTGACAGATAATGGCACGGCGCGAGATTACCTTGGAGATCACGCGCATTACTGTGAGCCGGGAGATGAGCAGTCGATCCGTAATGCGATCGAGGCGGCGCTAGCGGCCCCGGTCAGTCCCACTCTTCGTTCCGTTGTTGAAAAATTCCGGTGGGACTCCATCGGGCAGGATACTTTAACAGTTTACGAAAACATTCTCGGTCGGAAGCCGCGAGTGCAGCAAAATAGAGAGGTAACTATGGCACCATCAACACAACCAAAGGAAGGTACGCAGCCATCGGCCGCCGGGTTTGGGTCATACGACCTGTCCTCGGATGTGACCGAGTTTCAGGAGCTGTTGGAGCGCGGTGAGCTCGCCGGTAAAAACGGTGAATTCGAGAAGGCGCATGAGCTGCTCGCTAAGGCTGAGAGGATTAACCCACAGTCTGTACGGCTTTTGAAGGCCCGGGGAGCGATCCTGCTGGCTGCGAGTCGTAACGATGAGGCTCGTGGCTACTTCGAGCGCGCCTGGTCGATTGACCCCAAGGACGCTCGAGTGCTGTGTGGGCTCGGTATCTGCGAGATGCGGCAGGAGCGAGCCATCACAGCATACCGATACTTCGTTGATGCCCTGGCGGTGTCGCCGGAGTCTCAGGTGGCGATCCTGCAGCTGATTCCCTGCGCATATGCCCTCAATAAGTTCGACGATCTCGAGCAGGCGCTACGTCGTTTCCTCGCGAATAACCCTGGCGATATTGATATGAGCTACTGCCTTGCTGGGCTGATGTACAAGTCGGGCCGGATGGAGGAGGCAGCAGAGATATCCCAGAGGATCTTGCAGAGTGACGGGTCAAATGTACGGGCTACCGAGTTGTTGGCCCTCATCTCCAAGGAGCGTGGCAACATCGCAGCGAGCTCGGTAACTGCGAATAGTTCAACTGCACCGACCGCGGCCCCTTCGGCAGCGGGCACTGGGAGTGCAGTGGAACACGACAGCATGCCGACGCAGAGTAATACGGCGAAGTCTCCGGTGACTGCAGCGATTGAGCGTATCGTGGTGCCAAGCACTCCACAGGTGATGTCTCCGGCATCGAAGGCCTCAAGTGCTATTGATCAGGAGATCGGCTCGCTCGAGGAGGCTAAGCGCCACAAGCGTGTTGCTGAGGTGCAGCGTGGTGCGAATGAGCTGCTGAATCGGCCCATGATCTCGCCTGAGCAGCGGGAGATCGTGATGTGCTTGAAGGCTGAGGTGGAGGTACTTGAGGGGCGCATTGCAGAGGCCGAGAAGGTGTATGCTGAGATCCTCGATCGTAATCCTGCCAGTGCACGGGCGATTGCCGGGCGAGGTGTGATTGCGGCGGCAGAGGGTCGCTGGGATGAGGCTCGCTGCCAGTTCGAGCGCGCTAATACCTATCGGCCGCGGTATGACCTGGCACTTGCAGGGCTTGGGTTGTGCGCTTGGCAGGGTGGGGACACTACGACTGCCTGGGTAAGATTCGAGCAGGCGTTGAAGGCCAACCCCGAGAATACCCGCGCGCTACTGGGGCTGATGCAGATTGGATACCCGATGCAGCGCTATGCGGAGATCGCGGCCGCGATTGAGTCGTACCTCGAGCTACATCCTGCCGATCTTGAATGGATGTACTCGCTGGCAGGGTGCTACTACGCTCTGACAAGGCTGGATGAGGCAACTGAGATAGTAAATCGCATTCGGGTCTTTAAGCCTGAGCACGAGAAGGCCAATGAGCTTGGCTCAATGATCGATGCTCGGAGACGCGGTGCGGCCGCCCCGGCCGCCCCTGAGATGCGGTAGGATAAAACGCGCGACCGTATAATGGACGGTGCGAGGGCGCTTGGGAGATGGTTGAGAGCCGCCCCCAAGCGCTTTTTCATATCTTCAAATTGCAGTAGCCATGATTCGATCCGACGTTGAATCTTCGACGAACCATAGCTACTGCAGGTAAGGACTGCTACGGCCCTTTGTTGCAGTTCGGAATTGCCGCCTTTAAAGCCCAGAAGCGCTGACAGTCAGCCGAGGAATAATCAGCCGAGGAATAACCAGCCGAGGAATCATCAGCCGAGGAATCATTATGGCCGATAGATCCTGCCGTAGTGAAACAGAACATCTGAAAGTTCAAGTGAGGCGGGATCGAAGGTAAGGCCCCGAACATTGTCAGGGACTTCGCTGGTCCAGATGCCACGCTCTTTCATTGTGGGGAAGATGGCGCGGAACATGTTGGCGATATTTTCCTTCGTATCTCGTCCTTCGCCCGCACTGCAGGCGATAAGTACTGCCTGGGTGTACGGGCGCAGGGTATCAGCCGCTTTGTTTTGTACAAAGAGATCAAGGTCATTACATTCGACTTTGGCACTTGGGTGGTCGGTGCGACCAAAATTCATTTCAGTGCGAGATGAATGGGCGGCGAGTATCAGGAGAGCGCCCGGTTGAGTGCGGCTCTCACTAGGCCGTGCGATGGCCTGCCGCATGGCCTGTAGCACTTCAAGGTCGGTGCTCGCCTCAAAATACATGACGCAGTAATCGCTATCGATAAGAGACCTAACGAGGTTGTTATGCTGAGCAAACGCGCCGTTGTGGTCAGATCGGGCATAAACCAGGGTGGCGATCGGTCGACCATCAAAGGTGGTAGCGGAGCGATTGCGCAGTATCTCGGCTAGGTTCTCTGAATTCCAGCGGAATGGAATTGTAATGCCGTGTTTTACGGCCAGCTCAATTTCAGAGCGCACTCCGCAGGTAAATGCAGATGGTGCGGCACTCTGCAACGCTGCTGATGCCCAGGAGCCATCCGTGTCCTCGCGCCAACACCTCGCCATGAGATGACGAAGCCAGGGAGCATCGGAGAACTGGTCAAGCACCATACGCAGAGTGTCTTGGCGTTCCTGGGCGGAGGGGAGGGCTCGTATCTGCTGAGCGAGCAGATCGCAGCTCTCGATGGTGGCAACTGATAACTCCTCGGTGTTCAGGAAAACCCCGAGCCCCGTGAGTAAGGTGGAGGTGGGATAAGAGAGCAGTAGAGCATTTGCAGTGGGGTGATGGATGAGCTTGGGGATGTAGGGGTGCACTAGGGCTCCAAGCGTGCGCAGTCCGCTAGTAGCATCCGCGGATAACTGAGGGCGATTGAGATCGGCAATCATTTTAGGAATGCCAGCTGTTAGCAGGGCATCGAGTGATTGAGCGGAGGTAAATGGTTGTGCGGCGCTCCAGGTGGGCTCTGATTCCCTGCAGGCCTGAATCGTCTCGATAACTTCGCCATATGCGATACCGGGCAGAAATGGATTGTGTCCGGTGCGCTCAATGCCCGAGGCGAGAAAATACCCGACATCAGCGAATGGTATGAGGGATGGAAGAGCTTGATGACCAACTTGCCGGAGGGCTAGCAAAGCGTCTTGACTGAGCTCTCTTCTTGCGAGGGCAGCCTCAAGCGGGGGAAGAATCTCGGGGCATTCGGTGAATTGTGGGAGATATGCGATAGCTTCTCTGGCAAAGCTAAGCTCATCATGTGAGGCAAATTGCAGCAGCACTGGCAGGGTGGTGGCATCTTTCATAGAGGCCAGTGACACGGCACCTGCCAGTTGTATCCGTTCATCAGGATCGCTGAGTAGGCCGGTGATGAGCTCTCTTCCCCTTGGGCTAAGTCGTGCGAGCGCTCGAC
>JBILUF010000095.1:0-7932 GCA_044371155.1 Bdellovibrionota bacterium | reverse complement strand
CGATTTGGGACATTATGGCGCTCATTAATTTCTCTGGTATCGCTTCAGGCCTAGACACTGAAGGGCTCATTAAAGCCACCTCGGATGCAACTCGCAAAACTCGGGTGACTCCGCTCTCTACTCGGGTCACCGAGCTCACCGACTCAAATGACGCGTTGACGACCCTCAAATCCAAATTTGAGACACTCAAAGGCATCCTAGAGGATATGAATACTCTTAGTGGCGGTGCCGTCGCTAAGCAGGTCACCTCCAGCTCTGAGGCGCTCCTTACTGCAAGCGCTTCAAATGGCGCGATAAACGGCACCTATACCGTATCCCTTGGCACCTCCGCCAAGGCGAATAACGGGGTACAGTCCCTCTATGATATTGGGGAGGATGACTGGACCAGCTTGGGGGCTCCATTCAAAGCCGGAGCAACGATCACCGGTGGAGCTGCAAGCGAGATCACCATCACTGTAGGCGGCGAAGCTGAAACCATCACCATCTCAGACAGCACAACAATTGCCAATGTAGTATCCACCTTCAACTCTAACAACTCCAAGGGGGTCATGAGCGCGGTGAACGTTGGCACCACCGCCTCGCCTAAATACCGCCTTATGGTATCCGCCCTCTCCTCTGGAGCCACAGATGGTGCAGTCTCTATAAGCCTTGGCTCAGATTTTACAGCAGCAGTCACTACTACGACTGCCCAGGCAGCAAGTAATGCCTCCTTTACCGTTAACGGTCTCGGCAGCACAATCACCCGCTCTTCCAACACCGTCACGGATGTCCTGCCTGGAGTAAACTTTACAATTCAGAGCAATCCAACTACCTCCACCGATGTAACGCTGGAGGTATCAAATGACGTCACCGCAACGATCTCGAAGGTGCAGAAATTTGTCGATGCGTGGAATGACATCGTTGAGTATATCAAAGACAACAATCTTGTCACTCGGGACGAAACTGATTCCCAGAATCCAACAAACGTTTTCGGGGTCCTCGCTAAGACCTCGATCGACGATGATGCCCTGTCCGCTATGCGCTCCACACTCTCGACGACAAAGTATACCTCCGGCTCCCGGGTGCGCATCCTTGCAGATCTAGGTATCCAGACCCAGCAGGATGGTACACTCAAGTTCAAAATTGATGGAGCCTCCAGTGAGGTGACCTTCAAAGAGGCGCTCGCAGAGGAGCCAAACTCGGTCAATGAGTTGCTAAAGTCATTTGCTGATACCATGTCAAAAACCGGGGGAACAATTGGTCTGTATACCGGGTTCGGACGAGGCTTCAGTCTAACGATCAACAATAACGAAGAGCAGATTACCGAGCTGAACCGGCGCATCTCTGACATAGAGGGTCGGATTGCCAAGACCGAACAGTCGATGAGAAGTCGCTTTGCCTCGCTTGAATCAAATATCGGCCGACTTCAACAGCAGCAAAGCGCGCTCAATAGCGCTTTGGGCGGACTACGATAGTCTAGGTAGCGCGGCAGCTATGGGGCAACCTTAAGGCCACTGATGGATGTAGCGCTCAAGCTCCCCGGGCCCTGCCCCATCAAAGCGCTCGATACACTCACGGGAGGCCCGCGCAAGCTCCATGTCGAGCCGATCTATCAACTTCTCAAAAGAGTCCGCCTCTAGTGCAGCAGCGCGTCGCTCTGTCTCACAGACCGCATCGAGCACGGACTCGCACAGCTGTACCTGCTGGCGTTGCATCCCCTGGGGCGAGACGGCCCGCATCTCGTCCAAAGGAAGATGGAATGCCTGCTCGAAGGCATTTAAAATCGCATCCTGCAGCTTTGAATTCTCGCTCACAGGGACAAATGAGGGAGCCGTTTTTCCCTCACCACTATGATTAAGCTCCGCTCGTAACCGCTCGTAGAGAGGCTGCCAGGCGCGCCGGATATAGGTCGTTGCTACCGACCGCGCCAGAAGACCATTCTTCGATGAGTGGCGATCAGCGAGCTCTGTGCGAGTAGTCTCCATCCACTCTCTGAGGCGCCCCTGAGCCATCTGCAAGAGAGAATCTCTCTTTATAAGCACCGCGCCCTCAGCAATCTTTTGGATCTCTTGAGCGCAGCGTATAAAGCCGTATGCAGCCGCAAACTCATCACTGCTTGGACCAAAGGCTCCGATCGTCTCGATGACTAAATCGCGCTGCTCCTTACTGATATGCCTCAAAAAGTGATCATCTGCAGCATGCACAACGATCTCAAAACTACCAGAGGCATCACCCGCACCGGCTTTCACCGCCATTATCTCCTCACTCCGCAGTGAGAGCGGTAACCACGTTAGTACTGTATGTATGCCCCCCGCCTCGCGAGCAGCCTCATACACGGGAATCCTTTCGGGGCTAAGCTCTGCAGGAGTGGCGATAGTGATTGACCCAGGCAAACGAGCATCGGTGACTAAATCCGATGCTCTCATTGGTTTCTCGCCTGGACCATGACACGCACCTTCAATAAGCAAATGGCACAAGAGCCCTTGCGCCTCTAGGTAGCGCCGCAGATCCTTGGCGCGAGCCGGTGAGTTTGCCAGGATTAACAAAGGCCGGGGGGCACGGCCACGCGTAACCTCCGCCGCTATCTGGGCAATATAACGGTTGGCCGATGCAACTTGCTCAAAGACGGTCGTCTGCGGCTTGGTGCTGACATGAGGCGCGGTGGTCGGAGCCGTAATACCCACTAGGTTATAGTTCGACCTTAGATGGTGATGCTCAACCTGCTCTCCCAAGGTTCCGAACACTCCAAAGAGCCTCTTATACCTGCGTAGATAAGTAGCGCTCGTTATTGACCCTACATCTCCCCAGGTCTTTGGGATGGGTAGACTGTGCCGCATCGCAAGGAACGATGTTATCGGGTCGCTCCAAACACGACCGTACATCAAGGCTCTACCATTTGCCTCATCCAGCGGCACGATCCCCTCGCGTTTAGATACAGCGTAATTCACCCCCTCTGCCAGGTGTAGCGCTTGCACCGCTCCTCGTAGGTACTGCTGCAGAAGATCCAGTGAGACATCCTCAAGAGCAGGATTCTCGGCCTGGCATGATGCAGCCGTCAGCGCCGAAATCTCTTCGGGATACCGCCATCCTCCTTGCTCAACGTACGTGGCGATTGCTCTAAGCTGGTTAGCTGAGAATCGCGCTGGGATCTGAATGGACTGCTCGTGGCTAACTACCTCACTCACCTCATAGTCAGCCATAATCGCAGTCTCGGGTTTACGAACGGGCACCACCGGAGGCAGGTAAACCAACTCGTGCATCATCTGACTAGTCAGCGATTCTAAGGTCGTCACCTGAATGGAATCATCCCGTTCTGATAGTCCCGGGGCATGATTGGCGGTGTACACCATCGGCATACTGAGCAGATCAAAAAACTGCCGGGATTGCTGAACAACAGCCTGCGCGCCCTCCCTGGTGCGAGCCAAGATATCAACCTTCTCGCCACGCACCACTCGGTAGCTCGCAAAAAGTGCTAGGACAACGGCTCGATCCTCGTTGGATTGGAGCCTCGCGTAGGCACCCGCAGCTCTTTCGGTAGCGGTTGATGCATCATCCGCGAGAAAGAGCGCCATAAGCATCTGCGCATCTGTTGGGAACTTTCCAGTCGCACGCCGATACGCTTCTCGAGTCAAAGCAAACCACTCAATCATGCCCTCCTCGGAATCAATAGGAGTGCGCCCAAAGCGTAGTTGCGCAAGCCGCTCGCGCAACTGGGGGGTATGCAGATCCAGAAGCGCTGTCGTCGTTTGATTGCATTCCTGCGCTCTCATCGCAGCAACAGCCAATCTGCCAGGAGGCATAGCTGATCGTTGCTGTTGGCTGGCTCGCTCCCAGAGCTCAAGGACCTGCGCAAGTTTCGCCGCAGCGGGACGCTGATGATATCGCTCATGCCTGTCTTCCCGTAAGAGGCGATCAATCTCCCCAAGCTCCCGCCGCTCCACTAAAGTGTGCCAGCGGTGTAGGTTGTTGGGATGCTCCTCCACGATAGCCTTCAGCAATTTAGCAGCCTCAGGAATATCTTTCAGGTCATACTCAGCAACCTTTTGAAGTAGAGATTGAAATCCCAGACGTAGACGGTGCGGGGTTGTCAGTAGAAGCAACTCAATCATCTTCGAGATCTTTTGCTCCGCGGCGATCTCCCGCTCTGAAAGCCGTAGTAGGGCTAACGCCGTTTGAAGGTCTACATAGGCGATATGCTCAACGAGCATCGTAGCAGTCTCGGGTGGTCGCTCTGACTTTTCAAGGGCGAACAAGCGAAGGATTGCTTGCTGGGCCTTAAATGTTATCTCCATATCATGGTAATGTCCGGAGCTGCTCAGGCGAGCAAGGCCCGTGGCATCACAAAGTTCCGGAGTCCCATGGCTACCAGTAGAGACGATATCAGTGGTGGAATGGATGTATCGATACCCTCGCGCATAGAAATCACGCAGTGCCTCCACCGTTATCTTCTCTTTCGCTCTCTGAGCCTTAAGTAGCTGCTCAATATCCCAGCTCTCATGTTTAGAGCACTGCCTCACAACCTCATAAAGCTCAAAGCTGCTTGGCTTAAAATACTCCCGATTTTCCTTCATCAGGATTCGCCCTAGAAGCTCGATTACCTCAGCTCCTCGGGTGGCTGGAGCGGCAAAGACCTCTGTGGCGATGTGTTGGCAGGAATGCAGCACACCAAAGAATGCATTGATTGTCTCCGTGTCTTCGATGAACGCGGCTCGCCGTAGCACCTCAGTAATTGCTGCTGCCTTGGCGCCATGCTCCGAATTGAGCACCGCGCCAATATCGCTCCATAGATTCTTATGCGAGGCAGGATAGTTATGCGCTAGCACCTCCAACAAGGTAAGGGTCTCGGGGCTCTCTGCGTATTTGATGCTGATGGCATGAAGCTTATCTGCTCCGCCAAAACATGCGGCGAGCTTTGCAGATTTTGCGTGGGGAAGCGCTGCTCCCTCCGGCTGATCGACATTAGGAAGTGCTGCGGAATCCCTATTAGGTAGGCTGTTACCACCTTCTGCATTGAGTGCTGTCATGCATTGCCCCAAACCAGTCCACAGGCGTTAATCGCCTGTGCCAGGATACTTTTACAGGCAGATGGCCCAATCACCGGCTGCGGAGAAATCCACAGATGATTCAGAGGGAACGCACTGAGGCAACGGGCTACGTCTGGTTGGCTAAAGAGAATGAAGATGCGTAAGGCGCAAATCTATCGCACAAAATGCCACTGCTGAGGGAGCCTATGAAAATCGATACGAAAATGGGCGCAGTTCCCGATACGGGGGAGCTGCTGCGGCACCCCCTGAACAATAGATAGCAGTCGCCATAGCACCCCACCGTGCGTGCTCACCGCGACCCGACGGTGCGGGAGGGTCAAGAGCTGCTGGGTAAGATATGAAGCAACACGTTGGAGGTGGATAGCCTTGCTCTCGCCACCTTCGAAACAAAACTCTAGCTCCTGAGGGCTCACCGAGAGATATCGCTCCACAACGTCAGCACCATACCGCTCAGTTATCTCCTCTCTTGTGAGCCCCTCTGCAACACCGAAATGGCACTCCCGCAGCGCCGCACTGGTAACAATCGGCACAGTGAGGTCACCGGATGCAAGCTGGGCTGTTTCATGCGCGCGGGAGAGATCGGAGCTTAATATCAGCTCTGGTCTAAAAGATTGCAGTACCGCCGCAAGCGCTAGCGCTTGCTCCCGACCGGTGTCATTCAGCGGTATGTCATTACTACCCTGCCAGCGACGTGCCCGGTTCCAGTCTGTTTCGCCGTGACGAAACATCAGTAATTCAATGATCTCGGAGCCATCCTGATGGGAGGGGGCTTCGTGCTTTAGCTTAGAGGAATTGGTCATGGTGAAAGTCTAGTGTCTCCTATTTTTGCCTCATCGGCAAATCACCGATGGCAAAGAACGAACCTCCAGAGATTGCCGAAATACAGTGGTTACGTTATGAACCTCGCTGCTAAGGAGGTAAGATTGGCCGTGCGAAGGATGATGTTCTAGATGTCTGCAACAGTCCAAAAAATTATTTTGGGTGCATTTGGCGCTGCGCTTGGATTGCTGGCAGTGTGGCTTTGCGCCCCTTTGATTACCAAGCCTAAGCTCGGCACGGAATTCTCCAGCATCGCCGATTTCCGGCACACCATGCTTGATGAGGAAGCAGCGCGCAATGCCGAGCGGCCGGATGGCTTGCCTTTTGCTTCGATAATAAATCCGCACCCTGACGATCGGGTGATTTACGAGTTGCGGCCGAATCTAGATGTAAAATTTACCAACGTGCGCGTGACCACCTCAAGCTGCGGGATGCGCGGCCCAGAGCGCCCGCGTATCAAACCACCTAACACCTACCGCATAGCTCTGTTGGGTGATTCTTTTGCGTTCGGGTGGGGCGTGCCCCAGGACCTCACCTTTGCCCAGGTGCTCGAGGATGCGCTGAACCAGCTCACTGGTGGCTCCCCTCGAGTAGAGGTGATCAATCTGGGGGTACCAGGGTACTCAACCTTCCAAGAAGTGAGCTCACTTAAAGAGAAGGGGCTGCTTTTTGATCCTGATGCGGTGCTACTTTTTTTCGTTCACAACGACTTTGATTTTCCGTTTTTCATCCGAGATAACTCCAAGCCAGCGGGTGTGGTCCAGAGCTTCTCACTGGGTCGCGGCCCGAATCGGGAGCTCCATCCAAAGCTGGCAGAGGCAAAAAATCTGATGCGTGGACTGGAGCCACCTCAGATGCTACTGGAGCTGGATGAAATCACGAAGGCTCGCGGAATCAAGACTTTTCTGACTATCAACCCACGCAACGACTGGAAACGCTCTCTTAGGAGGCTTTCCCCCGCGCTGGAGCGCACATCGATTCAGTATATTGACCTAGTGGACGACTTCAATCGTTCTGTAGCGGTGCACGGATATAAAGAGGAGGATTTATCCCTGCCGAAAGACATCCACCCGTCGATTCTACGCTCCCGCATATACGGTGAGTTACTCACCCCGCCATTGTGGGCCGAGATTGAGCGCAGTCGGGGATTTTTCCCCCGTTAACGTGATGGCATTACGGCACAAGCGTCGACCAAAACGGTAGTACCCCCCTTCCCCTCGACTCGTGGTATACTAAAGGCTCTAGGTTAGCCTGATGCAAAAGAAAAGAATTGGCCTGCTACAAAAAGCATTCATCCAGAGTCAACTTGAGACTCTACAGCGCTCTGCGGCCACCACTGTGCGCGAGACCGACTCGCTCGCTAACGTCATCCAAACGATGAGTAGCCAAAATATCGGGTGTGTTCTGGTTACCGATGGCTCCGCCGCCGCTACCGGCATCTTCACCGAGCGTGACCTCACACGAAAGGTTTTCAATAAGGTGGCGGATCTATCTACGACCGCAGTCTGTACTGTGATGACTCCTCAGCCTCAGACCCTCAAATACCACTCCAGCATCGGCAAAGCGCTGCACCTTATGTCAGTTGGAGGTTTTCGACATATTCCAGTACTCCAGCGCGATGGCTCATGGTCGATCGTATCAGTGCGTGATTTTATTCGATTTATCTTCTTAACACTGCAAGCCCGCAGAAATCGGGAGGAGCGGGGTAAAAAAGTATTCATCGAGGATAATGAAGTAGAAGAGTTCCTCAATGGTCGAATCTCCGCCATGGAAACGGGCGCGGCAGTGACAGCGCCTGAGGATAGCTCGGTTACGGAGGCAGTGGAGTACATGAATCGATTCTCCACGAGCTGCTTAATCCTAACCTCAGAAAATTCTAACAGAGTTAAAGGAGTCTTTAGCGAGCGAGATCTCCTAAAGCGCGTCATGCCAAATCCAAGCGAACATGCGACAAAGCCTATTAGCACCGTGATGACCCGTGATCCGGTAACTTTTCTGCCGGAGACATCAGTATTACACGCGCTGCTTACGATGACAGAGCGAACATTCCGGCATGTGCCGCTGGTGGATCTCGATGAGGAACTGATAG
>JBILUF010000094.1:0-7933 GCA_044371155.1 Bdellovibrionota bacterium | reverse complement strand
CGAGGAGCCACTACCGGAACGTCTTGTCGACCTCCAACGAAAAATTGCCAAGGTCATGGATGACTTGCAGCTCGGTGCCCGAGATGTGGTGGTATGCGAGGCTCCTACAACGATGCGTGACCCTAGGGCGGCTATTAAGGTGGAGCAGGTGCGCTGTATCTTTGAGGTACTAGCACGGGGAAGAGGTGCGGAGGTGCCTGGTCGGATCAATCCGCGCACAGTCCATCACGAGCTTTTGGGGTTGCGCGGTCGGCAGGCGGTGCGCGCGGAGGTAAAACGCGCGGCAGCTAATGTGGCCCAGCGCCTTTTCGCTGAGCAACTCGGCGCACTGGGGTTTGATATCTCTGCGAGGCATTTAACCCGCAACCAGGACATCGTGGATGCGCTCCTGTTGGGCTATATTGGTCTTACAAGGTTGCGAACGGCGCGGTGGGCCGAGACGCCTCTTGATAAACTTATGCAGCGACCCACCGCACGCAGAGTGAACTCTTACGGATAACGGTATGGAACAACGCAAGGTGATGGTTGGGGAGGCGATGATTACCGATGGCGACGGGCAAGCTGTAGCGAGGGAGGCGACTTTTCATCCCACCCGTGTGCGCAGCGGTATCCTTGCCTTTTTCTGGGCTGTGACCTGTGCGATGGTGTTATTTGCGCCGAACGTGATCTCAGCGCAGGAGGAAACAGTTTCTAAACCGCCCCCTCCCAAAAAGGTGCAGCGGCCTGCCTCTTATAACCAGGATCCTCGTGGCGAGGCCGAGGTGACGCTGTGCTCGCAAAATCTCCAGAATCTGGGAACCTATGCGCAGTCAAAGGCGAGGCTGTTTAACATTACCACCGAGGAATATGAGCTGAAGCGTGAGGCCCTGGTGCGGCGATTCAAGCGAGCCAGGTGCGACGTCATAGCAGTACAAGAACTATTGGGGCGATCAGTTGAGGAAGCCACCGAGACGTTGCAGCAGCTTGCTAAGCTGCTCAGAGCCCGCACAAACCGAGTCTTTGAGGTAGTCGCTGCGGAAAGTAGCGATCCGCTCTCGCGAGTGGGTTTTATCTATGCGCTCGATCGAGTTGATCTGCAGAATAAACTATCGTACTCCCGGCTTGAGCTTCCGAAGGTTTCACAAAATGAGCGTCCGCGACAGTTTATTCGACCGCCGATGGAGGCACAGTTTGCGGTCAAGCCGCGCGGCGATGCAGCTCCAAAGGTACTTACGGTAGTTAACTTCCATTTTAAATCCAAAGCTGGGAAGGAGCGTGACCCGGTAGATCTTGAATGGGAGACCTATCGGATGCAGATGGCTGAGGCGCTGCGAACGGTGGCCGAGAACCGTCATGCGGCAAGCTTCTCAAGTGGCGAGTCGCTTCTTGCCGTGGTGGGTGACCGCAATAGTAATTTTGATGCCGCGTCAGCCCGCATTCTTGAAGGTGCCCTAGTCTTGCAGCAATTTCGGGGAGAGCCACAGTGTCGTTTAACGCAGCGTGGTTTTCCGATCTGTCGAACAGGAAGCTTTCGGCCGGCCCGTCTTTTTAGTGTAATTACGCGCGATCCGGTGCTGCAATCACAGCAGGGCACTTTCAAGTTTAAAGGAACCTTCTCGTTCCTTGATGATATTCTGATGCCGCAAGAGTCTTTGCGTGCGGCGTTTGAATCCTTCGACCGAGACTCAAAATACGCTGCAGGTATTATTCGCGACTATGGAGAGGCTTCTGATCACGCCATGGTGTATGTGACGTTAAACTGGTAACGCCTGTGTGTGCCTCCTGGATGTACTCGTAGATTTGGAGCATCCGAATCCCGTCGGCTGTCTGACAAGTCGGCTAGCTCTTGGCTAAATCTTTTGACAGGTGCACCCATAGCTGCTCGCCTGACCGTTGTAGCGCAAGCCTTAGGAATGGATCTGGGGTGTCATCACTGAACAATCCCTCCATTATCTGGGAGCGAATCTCAGTTGTTGATATCCCCTCTCGGGTTGCGCGCACGACCTCACGCTGGACATCCGTTAGGACTCCACGGACTGTAGTGAGGTGCCGGGTAACTTGCCCACCGGTGAGCACGCCTTTATAGGGAAGGCAAAGAGCGGCCAATTCAAGCTGCAGCGTGGTGCTTAAGGTAATCGTACAACCGTCGGTCGAGTGGTCTGCTGCGGGCGCTGGAAGTTCCTTGCCCCGAAAGTATCCCCCGACCTCGTTAACTATGAGAAATCGAAGGGGCTCAATGAGGTAGGAAGCTTCTTGCTGCGCAAAGCCGGTGGAGTATCGGCAGCATAAGCTTTGTGTGGGCGACAGGGGAAGGCTCTCGCCATCGGAGAGATAATAATCAAAAAGCTGTGATGGCATGCCGGCAATCGATGGGGCCGAGTGAGCTGGCATGAGGGCAGAGAATTTGGTGTCATCTGTTGCAATCTGCTGCCAATAGGGCGCAAGTTGATCCTCAAATGATTTTGCTCCGATTATCTTTGCTGAGGGATTGAGCCTCTTCAGATGCACTGCAGCGGGCACTGTGTTAGCAGCGAGATGGGTCAGGACGATGTAGGAGATCTGCTGTGGTGTTATTGATAGTTGTGCTAGGCGGTCTAGTAGTGATGGCAGTTGGACTGAGCAGCCCGGGTTAAAGAGGGTGTACGAAGTGGGGCTGGTGCGGAGAATATACCGGGCACTGGCCCCTAGAGTGAGCAGGAAAAAATCTTCGGTTATGGCGCCGGAGGCGCGGATTAGCATAACGCGGCTAGTCTCTAACGAAAGGGGCCAGTGAGGGTTGTATTCCTCACTGGCCCCAAACTATACGCTTAAGTGCCGATTCCTCGTAGAGATAAAAATCTCACAAGTTTAGGGCCCGCGCTCTAGAGCTAGGCAGCAGCACCATTACCCTCTGCCCCGCGCTTAACGGTCTTGGCGGTTTTGGCGGCGCCTTTATCAGTTGTGGCCTCCTCCACCTTAGTGCTCGCAGGTGTAAGGGTGCTTGCAGGTGTAGGGGTGCTCTCAGGTGTAAGTTTCTTGGCAGCGGCTAGCGGCTGAGCCTCCTTTGTTTCAATACCCATTGTGGATAGCACAAGGGTACGAATCTCGGTGGCAAGCTCAGGTTGTTGACGGAGGAAGTTCTTAGCCGACTCACGACCTTGGCCAATGCGCTCTCCCCGGAATGAGTACCAGGCCCCAGTCTTGTCGATGATGCCTTTCTCAACGCCAAGATCCACGATCTCACCGACTTGTGAGATCCCTTCATTGAAAATCACATCAAACTCCGCCTCGCGGAATGGAGGGGCTACCTTATTCTTCACCACCTTCACTCGCACTCGATTGCCTTTGATGTCTCCATCCTCACTATCCTGGTCCTTGATCGAGCCAATGCGGCGTACATCGAGTCGAACGGAGGCATAGAATTTGAGGGCGTTTCCGCCTGTTGTCGTCTCTGGAGATCCAAACATTACTCCGATCTTCATCCGGATCTGATTAATGAACATAATCGAGGTCTGACTACGAGCCGAGAGGGCCGTCATCTTACGGAGAGCCTTGCTCATCAGCCGTGCTTGCATACCAGGCTGGAGATCATCCATCTCCCCGTCGATCTCGGCACGGGGTACAAGTGCTGCCACTGAGTCGATGACCACTAGGTCAACAGAGCCAGTTTGGATGAGGGTCTCGCAGATTTCTAGAGCTTGCTCGCCGCAGTCAGGTTGGCTCACCAGTAACTTAGCGGTGTCAACACCAAGCTTTTTTGCATAGCCAATATCAAGTGCGTGTTCAGCATCAATAAAGACCACGGTGCCTCCTCGCTTTTGCACCTCAGCAGCGATATGCAGGGCGAGGGTGGTTTTGCCTGAGGATTCCGGTCCATAGATTTCGCAGATTCGACCTTTGGGGATTCCGCCGATACCAAGGGCTATATCGAGCCCTAGTGAGCCTGTAGAATAGGCCTCAATGCGATCATTCGACTTGCCGTCGAGGTTCATTATCGCACCGCGACCATACCGCTTTTCTAATTGGGAAATCGCGCTGGAGAGGGCTTTCTCTTTCTCGACCGGATTTTGTTCACTCATATGTTACTCTCTATTTATAGTTAAAATTAAAGATTTAACGCTCACCCTCAATGCACCTGTCGGATCACTCCTACCAGGCGCCCCTGAATCTCTACTTTATCCACCGTGATTGGGGTCATAGCGGAGTTGGCGGGGATGAGCATCACCTTACCATTCTTTAATCGACGATATCGCTTCAAAGTTGCTGTTCCATCCTCAAGAAGTGCAACAACTGTTTGGCCATCATCGGCGGAGTCCTGGCGCTGCACTACAATCACATCACCATCACATATATGGTCCTCAATCATTGAGTTACCACTAACCTCTAGGCAGAACACCTCTCCGCGGGATGGGATCATAGTTGAGGGGAGGTCAATCATGGTTGAGTTTTCTATCGCCTCTATAGGCATCCCAGCTGCAATCACACCGACAAGCGGGACGGCGGTAGGGCCTAGCTCGGGCTTGGATACCTCTACAAGCTCAAGCGAGCCATCGGCCCCCCGGCGGATAAAGCCCTTGTCGGTAAGACGCTCGAGGTGAAAATGGGCGGTCGATAAAGAGCGTACCCCGATGTGCTCTGCAATCTCTTTTAAGCTTGGGGCATACCCGCGATCCGCCATGAAATTACGAACGAACTCAAGAGTTTGGCGCTGTACTGGTGCGAGGGTAGAGGAGCGCACACCGGTATCTCGAACGGTACTCTCTGGGACATCGCCGGTAGTTGCTATATCGCTGCTGCGACCTTGCTCAGCCGCTACTGGGCTACTAGTGCGACCAACCCCAAGGTTTTTATTTGGCTTTTTCATTTATTTTTACTTCCTTTCTTCCAACGCTTTTCAGCGGGGTGAAATCGTACAGCAGTAGAAATTCGTGAGCGAGCAGGAAGATAAGACGAATAAAAGCAGGAACCTAGCTGCTTGCTGACTACCTTTATAGGATATGAAAAAAAACTAGAAATGGCAAGATAAAATTCGGTTAATTTTTTCGGTAACAGCGCCGAACCCATTAGTTAGCAGGATGCATGGGGCAGTACGTCACGGAATAAGACGGAGATTATCCATAATGTTAGGACGCAAACAGGTGCGTTTGCTGGTCGTTGATGAGCAGACCGAGTTTTGTCAGCTTCTACAAGAGGTAGTGGAGCTCGCCAATAACAACTTCGATATTACATGTGAGTTTACGGATTGTGGCGCGCGAGCGGCCCAGTTGGTGCAGGAGTGGGCACCATCGGTTGTGCTCGTTGATGCGGATCTCTCGGGGGTGGACTCTCGTGAGCTGGTACGATCCTTTCGGCACATAAGCGCTCGAGTGGTGGTGACATCACAGTCGCAATCTCGGACCATTGAGGAGTCCGCCCGTCAGTGGGGTGCCAGCGGCTATGTGGCCAAATCCGAAAACCACGCCGAGATAGAGCGCTTGGTGATGGAGCTGGTTACCATCTCTACTACCGAGCGGCATTTTCACTAAGAACTCTAGCCAGTCCCAGGGCTAAGGGCTGAGGTCTGGTCTGCTGGTGCGGGGCTACTTGGTCTGCTAGTGCGGGGCTACTTAGACTCACTTGGTGCGGGGTTACTCATAGGCTGTGTATCCACTGTATTCAGCGCACCTGCGGGCAGTTTTCAGTCTGCGCGCAACTTTGCTCCCTTGGCAGTTAGCCCTTCCATAGTCCCAGGGGCGTCTCTAGTGCTAAGTGCCCGATTATCATGATCATGTCCTTCTCACAGCTGTTGGGCTAGCTCCGTTGCCATATCGCTTTTGCCGCGTCTCAATTGGTGGACTTTAATCTGTTAGCTAAATGGCTTAAGTTCTCCTGGGCTATGTTTGCGGCCAAAAGGTCATGGTGCAAGCTAGCGGAACAGCGCACTGTTCGGTTGCCTAGGTGGCTCTGGGCTGTATCGCAGCGCAAATCACGGGCTTGATAACTCCGAGATGGCGAGCGGGGGTGGGAGCTGCAAGCCCACAGTTTCGATCAATTTTATTGTGAATGGATGACGGATGGTTTCACATGCGTTAGCGAATGAAGTGATAGGGGTATTTTCAGCTGCTAAAAACCTGAACTCAGCGATAAAGAACTTCTTAAAGCGCGAAGTGAAAAACAACGAGTCAGTTGAGCGCTTTGCAAAGGATTTTCGGGCGGCTGTTGCCTCAGGAAGGCCGCCGGCTTTAGCTGCTTTCATCCAGCGAAACTATCCTGCTCAGGAGGTCTTTTTTGCAGCCGTTGCTCGCTACGCCTATCCGGATCTTTTCGATCCGACGATTGAGAGGATTTTTTCCTCGTATGCTGAGGATTTCAATACAACCTACTCCCAAGCGGGAGACTCGGTAACGGTTGCCGATCGCCCAAAATTCATCTCGATTGTGAAGGAGGTAGAAGGAGTTATTGATGCCGCCGTGAGGGAGCAAGGAATGAATCCCAACCCATTCCTCCTGCGAACCTTCTTTATGGGGATATTTGAGCCAGCAGTGCTTAAAGAGGTGCTCGCAACCAATCCATCCTAGACTCCTCTTCTTCCCTTGGGGCGTTTTGACTTTAGGCTATCCTGAGCTTTGGCTGCTCTAGCATGGCGCCACATTCTACACGCGCGCACTCCCCAGTCCGAGCGCACTGACACTCCGATGCCTCAATAGTGGCCAGAAATGAGCTCCGCTGTTTTTGGCATTCCAGGTGGATATAGGCCAGGTGGATAAGTGGCGGTCCTATCTCCCATCCTCCAGCGCTCCAGCACCGCACGAGCCTGACTGACTAATTCCTTTGCCCAGCGGATAAACTTCCTGCGAATCTCCCTGTTCCAACAGATGCACCACATACGCTTTCCGCTGCGCTGGGGGAGAAACCTTCGCCCTACGGGTGTCGTCACCAGTCGCCTTGCTCCGATAACTCCGCTTTGAGCCTCTTTACGAGCAGCACGGTGGCGTCTCTCCCGGCTTCTGATCTCCTCTATGATTCGCTCGTTATACTCCTGTGGGTGTGCTATCTCAAAACATTCCATCCAGGCATTCGGGCTCAGTTTGAGTTGAATCCGCTGCTTACCATATCCCAGTTTTTTAGCCAGGTCCCGGTAGTCCTCTGCGGTGAGCTCTCTTTGGGGTAAGTGCCCAAAATCATCCCGTGCCACTAGTGGGGCCTCCATCACCCCGGACTCCTTGCCCCGAAAACAAAAGCCAGATACCCCCGGGTAATGCTCGATGCGGTCCTCCAGCCCATCCTTACTGGGATTCTCATAGGTGTAGGCGATCTTGTGGACCACGTCCTCTGGAGTCAGTAGCGAGGGTGCGTCGTATCCCTCGCACCAGACTGTGCGTTTCTTCCGTCCTAGCAGCCGGTTGACCGCATGAGCGGACTCGGTTTTAAAGCGCTCCATAAAGCCCTTTACATCGTTGGGGTCATCGACCACTGCTATCATATGGACGTGGGTGGCTTCGATAAGAATGTCGCAGATTCGAAGTGGGTGGTGCGCCTGCGCTTTGGCCAGGCAGCCCACCAGCAGGTCGTTCATTAGCGCGTTAGGCGGGAACATAAGCCCCTCCTCCACGCTGGTAGTGATAGCCAGTACAGATTTATTTAAAATTACCTTGGGTAGCCTGCTCATTGAATCATTCCTCGTAGTTATCTCTGGATGAGTATATGAGAGGCAGCAAGGTTAAGAGCCTCTGGGTGGACCCCCACCCATCCCCTTGCTGCCACCCACTACTTCTCTATCGCCGTTACGGAGATTTTGTTGCGTGCTTCGTTGAAAAAGCTCTCGCTCCAGTTCCGTTACCGCAGGAAGGAGGGGGGCTACAGTAGGGCTATGGGGGCCGGGGGAGACGAGACCGGCCTGCAGGTCGGCGGGTTAGAGGCAGAAGGAGGGGGGCTCCAGCGGGGCGAAAAGGAGGGTGGCTCCAGCGGGGCGAAATTTTTCAGTTTGATCTTCGTT
>JBILUF010000093.1:0-7935 GCA_044371155.1 Bdellovibrionota bacterium | reverse complement strand
ATTACCGCGATCTCTCTGGCACTTTCGACCGAGTGGTGAGTGTAGGGATGTTTGAGCATGTAGGGCGGGCCTCATACCCGGAGTATATGCGCACCTTCCATAATCTGCTTAGCCCGGATGGGGTAGGGCTGTTGCACACCATCGGTAGCGAGGAGGATCCGCGCATACAACAGGATCCGTGGCTTGCAAAATATATCTTCCCCGGTTCAGTCCTGCCGCGGCTTGAGTGGATAGTCTCAGAGGCACGCAAAGCAGAGCTGGCTATCGGGCATGTAGAGAACTGGCGGCCGCATTACGCAGCCACCCTGCAGCGTTGGCGCGACCGTTTTGTGGCGAAATGGGATGGTATCAGTCAGCTTGGCGAGCAGTTCGATGAGCGATTCTTCAGGCTGTGGAACTACTACCTTCAGCTATGCGAGGCGTGTTTTATCGATTCCACCATAGAGTTATACCAGCTGCTCTTGAGCCGCCGTGAGCGCTGGAGTTTCCCAGAGCGCTTTGAGTTTTAGGGGGCGCGTTTTAGGCGGGGCGTTTTAGCCGAGGGGAGCCGCACTATGAAGCTCGCACTATGTAGCTCGTACTATGTAGCTCGTACTACTGAGCTCGTACTACTGAGCGGCAGCACCCAGCACTAGACACCCTCTGTAAAGAGCGGCGAGGCCGCATGCAGGATATCAACATAACTCAAGATCCCCACGACGCTCTGGGTGTGAGGATCTATGACTGGCAGTGCACCCACCTTTTGTGTGAGCATAAGCTCAATAGCATCGGCGATCTCCGTCTCGGGATCCACCGATAAGATATCGGCCTGCATCAGCTGGCTCACAGGCGCATCCAGGCGAGCCTTGGCCGCATCAGGGAAGTCGATCCGCTCATCATTGTGCAGGAGGTATCCACGCACATCGCGGTCACTAATGATCCCCTGGAGGGATCGCCCCGAGAGCACCACTAGATGGCGGATGTCCTTTCCCTGCATCAAACGCAGCGCCTCTCGGAGCTGTGCCCTGACATCCACATAGACAGGATTAACACTCATGCATTGTCGCACTACCATTCCCATACCATCCCTCCATGATGTTGCAATCAATCATCTGTGAAAAGTAGCAAGAACCGCTCCGCTGCGCCGTGGCTTCGCGGCATACCGATTGCTTAGATACAGATAGTGAAGCCGCAGTGCTCGGTGTGAACCAGTTTACTTTGGGAGTCCCGCATGAACTACGATCAGTATGTGCAAAAAACACGACAGATAATCTCTGAGCTAGCCGAGGAGCTTGGTAACCCCAAGGATGAGGACAGCGCGTGGCGCGTATTGGGCTCGGTGCTGCACACCTTGCGCGATCGTCTCAGCGTGGATGAATCGTTTAATCTTATTTCGCAGCTCCCGATGCTTTTAAAGGCACTGTATGTCGAAGGATGGCATCCCGCGCGACAGAGCACCAAACTAAAAAGTGTCGATGATTTCATCCAGGCCGTTCGCAACGCTGACAAGGTCAGTGCTGGCCGTGATTTTGGGAATGACGAGAAGGCCCGAGCGCAGCTTGCCGCCACGTTCCGCGTCCTCAAGGGACATATCTCAGCAGGGCAGCTCACCTATGTTGAGCGAAGCCTCCCGCGTGATCTGCGGGAGTTTATTGAAGCGGCATAATACAGCGGGAGGATAGCCTTATGACCGCAGCAACTCGGGAGCTACTTGAGCAAGCGCTACATCCTGTCGGGGATTCCCCCGAGGAGTATGATTCGGTGCTAAAGGCAGTGGGGACGGCCGAGCTTGTGATGCTGGGCGGGTCTACCCACGGCACGTCCGACTTCTATATGCACCGCGCTGAGATCACAAAGCGCTTAATTGTGGAGTGTGGCTTCAGTGCTGTGGCGATCGAAGCTGACTGGCCGGATGCCTACCGGGTGCATCGCTTTATCAACCAAAGCGGCACCGACCGTGACGCTACCGAGTCACTTGGTGACTTTATCCGCTTTCCCACCTGGATGTGGCGCAACCGTGAGATGGTGGATTTCATCCGCTGGCTAGAGCGGTTGAACTCCTCTCGGGCGGCGATGGATCGAGTGGGGTTCTATGGTCTGGATCTCTATAGCCTCTATTCCTCGATGGCCGCTGTGCTGGGGTATCTCGACCGGGCCTCACCAGCTCAAGCAGAGGCGGCGCGTCGATGCTACTCGCAATTCCCAGGGTTTGGTGGCGGCGCGCAGTCGTACGGATTTGCCGCCCTTTCGACCGTCGCGCCCAGACATCGCAAGGACGCTATCACAGAGCTCTTGCAGCTTAGACATGGGTGGTACGAATCCACCCGCGAGCATGGGCTGCTCTCGCAGGATGCTCAATTCTGTGCCGAGCAAAACGCGCGGGTGGTGGCAGATGCCGAGGAGTACTACCGCCGCATCTTTACAACGGTGGAGGACGGATGGAATCTGCGCGAGGGGCATATGTTTAGAACACTCATGGAGCTGTTTGAACATCTAAAGGGCTCGCGCAGCCATCCTGCCAAAATTGTCCTCTGGGCGCACAATGTTCATGTGGGTGATGCCACTGCCACCGAGCGGGCCAACCGCGGCGAGACCAGCCTTGGCACCCTGGCACGCAGCGCGTTCGGAGCCAAGGCCAAGCGGATTGGGTTCACCACGAGCACCGGCACCGTCACCGCGGCGTTGTGCTGGAATGGAGAGGCCCGGATGCAGGCACTGAAGGTGCCGTTAGCAAATAGCACTGAGGAGATCTTAAGCTCGGTGAATGTCCCGGAGTTTTTTCTGCCGCTCACAGCTGATCGTGCAGTCACTGCCCTGTTTAGCACCGAGCGCCCGCAGCGGGTCATCGGAGTAGTCTACGACCCAGATATCGAACGGAAGGAGAGCTACCTTCGCACCCGCTTGGCAGAGCAGTTTGATGGGATAATTCATGTCGACTATAGCCACGCCGTTATCCCGCTTGACTCAGAGGCCCGTGCCACCCGGGAGCTGCCAGAGACCTTTCCATCTGGCATTTAGGAGGTGCAATGCGATCACCTATAGGAGCATGAACAGCGATGCATAAGCAGCTTCTTTTCCACACCGCAGCACGCGAGAAGATCCTCACGGGGGCCACGGCCCTGGCAGATGCGGTGCGGGTCACCCTGGGGCCAAAGGCGCGCTGTATGTTGATCCAAAAAGGGTATGGGCATCCGATTGTGTGTGACGACGGGGTGACTATCGCCCGTGAGATTGACCTCAAGGATCCAGAGGAGAACCTGGGGGCGCAGATGATCCGCGAGGCCGCCGAGCGCACCGGGGATGCCGTAGGGGATGGCACCAGCACCTCAACAATCCTGGCCCACTCGATTCTGGTGGAAGGGATTAGAAATGTAGCGGCAGGGGCAAGTGCGGTCGATCTCAAGCGCGGATTAGAACGCGGACTACGCAAAGCGGTGGAGGTGCTGCGCACCCTATCACAGCCGGTGCGCAGCCGTCGTGAAAAGGCGCAGGTGGGCGCGATTTCAGCGCATGGCAATACGGCGATTGGGGAGTTAGTTGCAGATGCCGTCGAGAGAGTAGGCGCGGAAGGGGTGATCTCGGTGCAGGAGGCCAAGGGGATTGAGACATCTCTGGAGGTAGTGGCTGGGATGCAGTTTGACCGGGGCTTTCTCTCCCCATATTTCGTCACCGATGCGGCCAAGATGGAGGTGATACTCGAGGACCCAGTGATTCTACTGTACGAGAAACGGATCGCTACCCTGAAAGACCTCCTGCCAATCCTGGAGCAGATCGCGCAGATGGGAAAGCCACTGTTAATCATCGCCGAGGAGGTAGAGGGCGAGGCGCTGGCAACTCTGGTGGTAAACCGTCTGCGCGGGGTGCTCACCTGCGCTGCGGTGAAAGCGCCTGGATTTGGGGACAGGCGGCGTGAGCTGATGCAGGATTTAGCCACCCTCGTGGGGGGGCGATATATCTGTGAGGAGCTTGGGATCAAACTTGAGCACATTACCCTTACCGATCTGGGACGAGCGCAGCGGGCGGTGTTGAACAAAGACTCCACCACCATCATCGGCGGGCAGGGCACCAAGGCGCAGATTGAAAGCCGTCGCGCCGAGATTCGAGCGCAGTTCGAGAAAGCCACCTCAAGTTATGACAAAGAAAAGCTGCAGGAGCGGCTGGCCAAACTCGCAGGCGGAGTGGCGGTGATTCATGTCGGTGCGCTGTCAGAGGCCGAGCTCAAAAATAAAAAGGAAGCTATCGAGGACGCCATCAATGCGACCAAGGCAGCAATCGCTGAGGGGATCGTGCCTGGGGGCGGGCTCACTCTGCTACGCGCCGCAGATGCCCTCGATAATGAAGAGGAGCTTTGCCAAGGCGACGAGCGCACCGGGGTGCAGATGTTGCGTCGGGCACTTGAATCGCCCACCCGACAGATCGCAAAGAATTCAGGATCTGATGACGGGGTGGTGGTGGCTACCATGCGCGCCGGGCAGGGCAACTTTGGATTCGATGCCGCCACCGGCAAGTATCTAGACCTAGTCGAGGCAGGAATTATAGACCCCACCAAGGTGGTGCGGATGGCGCTTGAAAATGCAGTCTCGGTGGCTGGAGTGCTGCTCCTCACCGAGGGCACCGTCACCGAGATCCCCGAGGCGCCACGGGTCGCCTCCGGCGCAGCGTTGGAGTGAGGAGGAGGGGGGGGGGCGGAAAAACGCGAGACTCCCCATCTCTTGCCGGCAGACTTTTAGAGGAATGCTTTTACTCGGGTTGCAAATTTTCCTATCAATGCGAGATATTCCTTCGGGGTGTAAGCCTCCAATCCCTCTTCTTCAATCTCTTGTTTTAAACCTTTCCAGAGATACTCAAGACACAGCTCGAACGATTTCGAGATGCCAGAGAGATAGAATTTGTCTGAGCATGCCTTGGACTCGAATCTAACTCCCTGGATTACAGAGCTTGCCAGCTCCGCGGAATTGCCAGGGTAGATGCTCTGGCATGCTTTCCCTTTGTTGTCGGGTGTACCATACTGCAAAGACGAGGTGCTGTATGACACAACGAGGTGGTGAGCTTTATCTGTGGGTGAACGGATTACTCTACCTAGTCTTTGGGCTATGGTGTGCGATAGATCCGACCTGGACCTCCCAAGCGGTGGGGTTTCAGCTACCTGGCAATCAGGGACTCACTGAGTTCGTAGCGGTCTACGGCGGATTAGAGTTCGGAGTAGGGGCGTTCTTCATCCTCGCCGCCCGCACCTCTGCTCTGCGCTACGCTGGGCTACTATTCGGAACCTGTTTCTACTTGGGTATCTTTGTGTTCCGCTCATTTCAGATCGCGCAGACCGGATTCGACATCGGGGCCGGGCTTAATTTCTACATAGCGGAGGGTGTTTTTGTCCTATGGTCGGTGTTGGTGCTGAGAAAGCATCGCAGCGCCTAGTACGAGGAAAAACACCATGATTCAGCATTGGGGCATAGCGCATGCGGTGCTCTTTAACATAGTTTGGTTCGTTGTTGTTCTCGCGGTGTCAACACCAGGGGGCGAGACGGTGGCTCTCGGTACGCAGTTGGGTTTTATTGCTGTCTGCCTAGCGGCTTCGGGTGTGATGCGTGGAAAGCTCGGTGTGCTGCGCGAAGTGCGCTTCGTAACGTGTCTGGCGGCGCTTGGCCTACTTGTAGATGGAGCGCTTGTGCGCGCTGGCTTTGTGGCGTTCCCTCACACCGAAAGGTTCATCTGGGGCTACCCACTGTGGATGCTTGGAATGTGGGGATGTTTCGCGACCGCGTTCAGCTCGTCGCTTGCATGGATAATAAAGCGCCCACTTGCGCAGATACTATGCGGTGCATTAGGGGGCCCGATGAGTTTGTTTGCGGCGCAGAGATTCGGAGCGGTGACCTTTCCGAATCGACTCGATCTGACCCTCGCAATGGTAGCGGTCGAGTGGTCGATCGTGATGTTAATTGCGGCGCGACTAAGCACGCGCTGAATAAGGCCATCATCACACCCATCCATTATTCTGCTCTAGTCCTTTGAATTCCAAAGCTGCCGTGGGGGTTCAAACATGAGTCTCCTGGATTGATGCCTGCGCGCGCAGAGGAGAAGCGCCACTCTGCCGCCGATGAACACAGCCCCGCACGCACCGGATTTTCGTGGATATAGTTCACCACCGTTTCCTGGTGCTGGGCCGAGCGAATGTAGCGATCAAAATACTCCGGATACCAAAACGGCCCCTGGCGGCCCAGGACACGGTTGGCCTCTTTAGCACTGAATGACTTAAGGCTATGCATCATCCGCCCCAGCGAAATCGGCTGGTCGATCTCAACAAGCAGATGCAGATGGTTGGGCATGATACACCACGACAGCAACTGATACCGAGTCGGGTGAAAATACTGCAGCGCTGATTGCACCACCTCTGCAACGTCAGGATGCCGTAGCATGCAGCTACCGTATCCGCTATCGAGCCATTTATGAATGCGGGCCCGTGTGTATGCCGAGCGCTGCTCCTCGGGGATCTCTGTGAGCCTTGCCATCAGATGTGCCAGGGCAGCAGCAGGCAGCGAGTCATATAGCCGCAGGGTGATAAACTGTGTGATCTGTCCGGCCTCGAGGTGCGGCAGATAGCCGCGCGTGCGCCAGCCTGATTTAGAAGAATCCATAACGGTATTGGGATAGGTAGAAAACTACTCATTCTCCCAATCGGCGATCTGCTGGAAATGTTGCGTACAATCGCTCGACGCGCGAGGGGAGCGGGGGGAGCGGAGGGAGCGCGGGCATGGAGCGCGGGCATGGAGCGCGGGCGTCCCGCCCGCAATTGTGCGCAGGTGAAACATGCAGCTTAAAATACGGTGATGGGCGCCGAGGAGGGAGCGCGGGCGTCCCGCCCGCAATTGTGCGCAGGTGAAACATGCAGCTTAAAATACGGTGATGGGCGCCGAGGAGGAGCGCGACCGTCCCGGTCGCAATTGTCGGCAGTGCCGATCCAGAGCAACCAAGTCCACAATGCACGCCGAGCAGTGGCTTGCATTCACATGTTTCACCTGCGAGCAATTGCGGGCAAGATGCCCGCGCTCCATGCTCGCGCTCCATGCCCGCGGTCCATGCCCGCGCTCCACGTACAATTGCGGGCGGGACGCCCAATGGAATGGACCCCCTCCTTTCTGTAGCGAATGCTATAGATCAGCAAGTACATGCTCCACCGCTTCTTTGAACACTGGCCGCACCCGCACGGTGCGGAGGTGACTTCTGAGCGCCTCATCCACTACATCAGAGATCGAGCGCTTCGACTCACGGACATAGCTTCGAAGCTCTTTAAGCGCCTCCTCACTTACGGTGGTGGCAAATTTTCTCTTAGCCATAGTGCGATCGTTTCATGGCATTTCATGAATCCTCAAGAAAACAAGCCGCGCTTCCAGCCCCCCGACGGGCCTGTGCCCCAACGGGGGCTAAAAACACTTCTGGCTATTCCGCAGTTCATATAATATATAGCCAAATATGTGGAAGCACAGGGATATTGAGCATATTTGGAGTGCCCCAGACTCGCCGCTGCGGCTTCATCCGGTGTGGATGCTGCTCGGTCCAAGACAGGTAGGGAAAAGCTCGCTGCTGCGTCACCTGGCGCCCACCGGGCGAATGTTGGTTGACCTTGATGATCTTACCACCCGTGGGCGCGCCAATACCGACCCAGTCCTTTTTGCCCAGAGCCTTCGCCCGCCGATCACGATTGATGAGATTCAGTACGCACCTCAGCTATTGAGTCAGGTAAAAGTTTTAGCTGATAGGGATAAAATTCCAGGAAGCGTATGGATCACTGGGTCGCAGAATTTCGAAAATATGAGGGGGGTGCGTGAGAGCCTTGCGGGCCGCGTGGCAATTATGACCCTGCTCGGATTTAGCGATCGCGAAAAGGGGCGGGTGTATCGGAACGCCACCGAATACTTTGAGGGTCTGTGCGAGACCACCTTCCCAGCGCTATACGGG
>JBILUF010000001.1:0-24642 GCA_044371155.1 Bdellovibrionota bacterium | reverse complement strand
TGAGCCACCGTGATAGGTCAGCCCCCCGCCCTCACCTGTTCTATTGACTGCAATCAGTGCAGCCTGATTCTCAATAGCGCGAGCCCGCGAGAGGGTCTCCCAGTGGAGCTTTCTGCCCGCTGGCCAGTTGGCAACCACTATAAAGAGGTCGGTGTGTTCTGCCGCCTCAGAAAAAAGGTATGGGAATCGCATATCGTAACAGATAACCGGAGTTACTCGCACAGCATCAATATCAACTGTTGGTGGTCGGCGATCCCCTGCCGCATACTGTGACGGCTCACTTCCGAAACTAAAGAGATGCGTTTTCGAATACGAGTGCTCCTGCCCATTGGGACCAACGAGAAAAAGCGTGTTGAAGGGTCGAGCAAACCCTTCAACGCTCGCCGACGGGATACTTCCGGCACACCACACACCGTACCGGGCCGCACTCTCCTTTAAGAAAGCATGCCCCAGTTCAAAAGCTGCCTTTGCAACATCGCCGGTGCAAAGCGAGAACCCGCAGGTAAAAACCTCCGGGAGGACTATAAGTTTAGCCCCCTTTGCCGCCGCCTCAGCTACAAGACCTCTGGCTACAAGGATACTTTTTGCTGGGTCATTCCATTGAATATCAAATTGAATCGCTGCTACAGTTAGCGCCATATAGAGTCCGTCTTTTAAGGGGCTGCCCGGATATCATGAGTGTATGCGGCTTCGCAGCGACTCTCAAGGGCACTCTCTTGCAGCTGTTTTCAACAAGGCCTTGTATGGATCATCAGATTAACCTTCAAAAATTATTCGCAGAGCGGATTGGCGGAGAGAACTACGGCAAGGTTTCAAAAGTATTTAAATTTACCCTTATTGATAATGCCAAAAAGGCATTCCTGCGAGATTACCCAGGGGTCAAGCTTATTGACATGGGCGTGGGCGAGCCTGAGGAGCGTGCGCCAGAGAATGTCATAGCGGCTCTTTCATCAGCAGCTGCGGTGAAAGCCAATCGGATCTATCCCAACAACGGCACCGCTCCATTTAAAGAGGCTGCAGCTCGGTACATGAAGCGGCTTGTAGGGGTGGAGTGTGATCCAGCAAAAGAGATCGTTCATTGCGTTGGAACTAAAACGGCACTGGCGCAGATCCCGCTCGCATTCTTAAACCCTGGTGACTCAATAGTGGCAACAAAACCTGGGTACCCCGTGCTCCCAACTATCGCATCGTGGCTTGGTGCTAAGGTGACTGCTCTTCCACTTACTCGTGCTAATGGATTTTTGCCTGACCTCTGCGAGCTTGAAAATACTGTCAAAACTGAACGCCCAAAACTTTTGTTGCTCAATTACCCCAACAACCCCACCGGCGGAGTTGCTACCGAGAGCTTTATTCGGAGCGTTATTGAACTAGCGCACAGATATAATTTTGTAGTTGTGCAGGATGCAGCGTACGCTGACTTTGTTTTTGACGGGCGCTTCCGCTCCTTCCTTGAGTTCCCTGGTGGCAGGGAGTGCGCTCTGGAGCTCTACTCCCTCTCTAAGAGCTACAACATGCAAGGATATCGGCTTGGATTCGTGGTGAGTAACCCCACCCTTCTTTCGGCCTTCGCTCTGGTAAAGGACAACGTCGATAACGGGCAGTTTATCGCTATTCAACACGCTGGGGTCGAGGCGCTTGATAACGGCGCGGCATTTGTAGCTGCAAATAAAGGTAAATACCTGCGTCGGCTCACCTCTGTTGCTGAATCGCTTACTGCTGCAGGGCTTGAGGCCACACCCACGGCTGGATCGTTTTACCTCTATGTTGCAGTGCCTCAGAGTCTTCACGGGCAAAACTTTGCTTCAGCCCAGGCGTTCACCGATTACCTCATTGAAAAACTCGGAATCGTTACAGTGCCCTGGGAGGAGGCTGGCCCGCATGTACGACTTTCAATGACTTTTGAAGTGGGCAATGAGCATTTTAAGGACGAGGCCGAGGTGCTTCACACCTTTCACTCGCGTATTACTACCGGAAAGCTCTAGAGACCTCGACTAGGCCGTGCTGTTGTTTTCAAATGTGCGCGGGTACAGGAGCAAAAATAGCAGCCCTGCAAGTATGTTCCCGTAAAACCCGAGCCCAAATAGCCACTCCACCGATAGATGAAACCCCAGCAAGATAGCGCCATACACTCTCCGCAACCGCGGCAGGAAAAAACAGAGAATGCAGGTGAGCTCTGCGAATAAAACAACAGCCTGCAGAGCTGCAGCCAATGAGCGATCATAGAGACAAAGATCTCGCAGTAGTACACCTCTCCCCTCAGACAAGTAGCACCATAGCTGAAGCGCCGTTCCATTTGCCCAGTTCAACCCAGAGCCAAGCAGCTTTGAAACTCCAGCGAATGAGTAGGTGGAGGTGAGATAGAAAAGAGCCACTGAGTAAACCCACTGTGGATAGGGTGCTGCCCGACCATAGCACCAAAGCCGCGGCGCAGCGCTGATCTCGCGATAGCGACTAAGAACCCATACAGCATAAACACAAAGAAGCATCGCTACAACATGCGGCTGATGACGCACATAAATCTGCCCCGCTACTGCATTAGAAATAAGGAGGAAAAATCCTATCGCCGCCGCGCAAGCCGAGAAAGGGAGGAGGATATTTGCAGCCCATAAAAGAAGCGCTACCACAGCCACGCAGCGTAGTGCTGTAAACAGCGCCGGGCTCTGCCATAGCTCCTCCGGTAGTAGCGCAGTGACACTCGCTGCTTGCAGCGCTGGTCGCACCTCAAGGGTTGCAGCCACGGAGTAATATATAGCTGCTCCAATCACTGCCCATAGCGAGACCTGTCCAAAGATCGTCCCTCTCATGGTGACTCCAACTGCGCTCCGTCGCTGGTAACCTTCCAAGCCCGACTTCCAACAACTCCCACACTCGTTCGGCCCGCTCTAGTTACCACCCCGAGTTGCTCCTGCACAAACCGCACTGGCTCTGCAAGACCTTTCAAGCGAATTTCAGCTTGAATGAATGGGGCGAACTCATAGGGCTCCCACCAGCGGTATGCCGCCTCATGGGGCCGTTGCGGAACTGTATTGAGCATAGGATCCGGGTTTACAACATAGGTATCAAGAATGCCAACCTGCTCGAGTGCCAACTGCTTTCCTGCAGCATCAAACACCTTGCTTCGTACTAGAACCACCGAGTTATCGGAGAACATCGGAAAGCGTGAAAAGGGGAACATCTCGAGAAAAAAGATCGGCACTACCACAGAGAGCGCACACACCAAGAACCCAAAGCACCTTTCAAGCTTTGACGTGGTGTCGCTCATGCGAAATAAAGCAGTCAATATTCCTGCCATGCCCTTAGGTTCCTACCCCCTTGCTCCTCGCAAAGCATCTGATATGTGTGATGCTGGTGATCCTCGTAAGAGTGTATCTAGAGTAGTCCACTTTTGTCACCCTACATCCACTGGCTGCGAGCTAAATTCCAGGCGCAACAAGAGCTCAGAATCGCTCTGCTGCAGGGTGATAAATGACGAATTTGAACGAATGAGATCCATCCACCGCTTTCTAATCTTCGGCGTATAGCGATCGAGTCGTAGCAGGAGGTGTGACACCCCGACTCTCTTGCAAAACTCTACGATTGTTTGGGGGGCTGCTACACCTCTCTGTACTTTAAGATCGAGATGCCCAAGCTCAGCTGCCTCGGGAGATTCCTTAGAACCATACCCCAGAACTATTCGCCCCTGATGAATGAGTGTACCGTGCAGCTGATTTGTGACCCTGACGATAGTCCTTAAGAAATCTCCCCCTGCCACCGGAAGCTCCACTAGAGGAGCATTAGCGGGCAATATCGCGGCAATCCGTCGGTAGAGACCTTCGGCGTTGTTTACATACGGGTATGTCTTAAACGTAGGCAATGAATCGATAAGCACCAACGCGCCACATGCCAAAGCGAGAACTTTTGAATGATGATTTCGCAGCAATACTCGAAGGAGTAGGATGGAAAAATAAACTGCTGGAAGCCCCACAACTATACCAAATCGCCCCGGCGCTCTTACCCGCTCAAGCCCAGGCACAACCGATGAGAGAAAATAAAATGGCAGCTTGAACGATGCATGCCCATGGAGATAGGGCCCCAGTGCCAGGACTAAGGAAGCTCCAAGCAGAATCCCAAGGTACTGCACCAGCATGGGATCAGCCCCCAGGGTGGTTGCTTTTTCAACTTCTCGACTCCTACAGGCGACAACTAGCCAAGCCAGAAGGAAGCAGCATGTGAGAGAGCTTATGATGATACCGGGGAAAAAGGCCCGCGCAGCATCTCCAAAGCGCGCCTCTCCCGGAGCTGGTCCATACCATAAGGAGTTCCCGCCACGCGCCGGGAGCAAGAACGAGGTCAAGCGAGCCGAATAGAGCGCTGACTCAGAAAAGCTTTGCGGCGCAAGCAGCGCATCGGCTTTCCAGTAGGGACGAAGCTGAATGGAAAATATGAGCGCCGCAGAAGCTATCACCACTATCGCACTCCCGACCCCAATCCGCTTCGCAACTCCGGCTAATCCATTCCGCCTTAGGGCTTGCCATGCCTGAGGAGCCGCCACAACGACACCCAAGACCACTAACATTGGTGCTAGATAGGTTGCAAAACACACTCCATATCCGAAGCAAAAAACTACCGCGGCCAAATCGTCTCTCTGCCAATCACGAAGATAGAGGTAGAGAAATAGAAAAAAAGGAGGGGCAAGCTGAAAGCCAAAGAGCTGGTAGTGGTGCAGATATGAGGTGATACTCAGGCCAAAGTGCGAGACAAAAACAATCAGCGCTATCTCATATCTCGAAAGACCCCCAATCCGCTGCAGCGCAATTGCCGAAAGGATGCAGCCCAGGATAGCGACACAGGCCAGCGTGCCGTATAAAGCAGTGAAACTTGAGACTCCCAGTAGTCGAAGCGGTGCATAGAAGATCTGCGCACTCAGAAGCGAATCCGAATACGCCAAGCTACCTGGATGCGGATAGAAAGAGGGCGCATTCCAGAAACTAAGTGGATCATGCCGGATAAAAATTATCTGGTAGCCCCACTCGGCGATCCAATGCAGCAGACGCGCATCAAACTGGTCGCCCCATAGGGTGGTGGCAGGATCCGTTGCAAACAGAGGATAAAAGAGGATGCAACATCCAAATATCCCGACCAATGCGCCGCACAGAGCAGCGTGAACAGTATGCTGATACCGCCCCATAAAAAAATTGCATTTGTCGGTGTTTTGCATGATCTCCCAAAGAATAGTGAGAGCATACCAACTTACCGATGATTTGAAACATGCAGCATTTCACCGAATAGACCACACCGGATGGCATATACCGACACGCCACCAATAAGAGCATGCCGCCCCTGACCCACCACGGACTATTCGTGACTACTCATTTGGATGCGGGGCTAGTAGCTCACCTTAATCCTATAGGAATCCTTGAGACAAAGAACACGAGAGAGCAGTAGAAACAACAGCCTCTGGTACGAACCTACCGCTACGCTTTCGCCAGACGTAGGATTTGGCAGGGCCCTGAAGTGGCCTCTCGCCCCTTATCAATGTCAAATCCCATCAAGCGCTCAAGTGGTGTTAATGGACATTCGGGAGTCTCAATAGGCTCCACAATACGCGCAACCGCGAGCTTCTCTGCAAAAGCTGATTTGCCATTCTCTGATTTCGTTTTTTCCATCACTAACTTATCAAGCTCAGCACGAACCTTTCCCCACTCGCGTGAGAGTTCTGCATCTTTGGTTACGAGTGGATCAGATAATGCGCCGAGGCATTCCAAGAGCAAAAGCGGTGCTCGGCCCGGTTTGCTGGTGGGATCATGTCTATTAACGCGCTCTGCCTTCTGGCACCCCAGCACGAAATCACACAGAGCATGGAGCATGATAGTACTTGTTGGCAGCGTAGCATCCAGTGTGCTGGATTTTAAGGACTCTCTAAATTCAGAGTGAACAGCGACGATGGCGCTTAATAGACTCTGCCGGTCAGTCTTAATTCCCTGGCGCTTAAGAAGTATTCCAAGTGGTTGATGCGGGTTCTTTTTTAATGCTTTGCACAATACATCCACTCGGTGCGCCAATCCCTCCTCGGTGAGCGAGGGGACAACACTATCAGGAGCCACACTTGGGGTGGCGGCGCGCTTAGCGCGCGACGTGGCTTTTGGTTCTGAAGCTTTTTGTTTAGCTATAACTTCCATATCAGGCTTCTCAATGGTCGCATCTAAAAGAGTTATGCCTATTTCCTAGGGGATGTAGCCCACGCCCCCAAGAGAGATAGGGCCTCTCAACAAACAGCGCCCCTTCCTTTTTTATTGCATATCGAAAAAGAATAGAATATAATCCTCCTATTGGGTTATAAATACAATCTTTTCGATATGTTATATGGAAAGCGCACCTGGGCTATCAAGCGAATTTTCTAGTCTTATCCAAAAAGGGCTGCTCTGGAGGGGGGAAGGAAGTAGCGCGGTAAAGCACTCTGCCCTGCTTCCGATAGAGCGGGACCAGAGACCCACCGCTCGGCCCTTCTCCAACGATACGCTCACTGCCGACACACCCCCTGCAACGCAGCAGCGATTTTTGCAGCACGGGCTGCCACTTGGTGCTGTGCATGAATGGTGCGTGGCTTCAAGCTCAGACGAAAAAAGCTCCGCTTTAAAGAAACGCTCCACAAGCGCAGGTGTGCCACCTTTTTCGATAATCACCGCTATCTTACGCTCAACACTTAGTCACCAGCTGCGCGATCAATCCGGAGCTGATCCATCCTGTGCAGCGTCAACTAGATCAGATCCGCGCCTTATACTCTGGATCGGCAAAAACTGCTGGCCCACTCCGCACCTTTTAGCCCAGGCAAGTCACGGAGCGATAAACCTCCTCTCACACTCTTTATTTATCGACCCACCAGATAGCAAAACAAAACTATGGGCGATTGATACTGCGCTTCGCTCCCCTGGAGTGTTTGGTGTGGTGGCGCAATGCACGCGACTTTCTACCACGATAAGTCGGCGCTTTACGCTGGCAGCGGCACACGGCGGCACAATAGGCTTTATCGTACGGCCCGAAAAAGAACTCTCACTTCCAAGTGCCGCCATGAGTCGCTGGAAGGTGCGCCCTGTGCCATCCCAAACCAACACACATACAGCGCCCCTTACTAATCCGTTCATCTCCGCCCCGCGCTGGGAAGTGGAGCTTTTAAAGTGCAAAGGCAGTTTTATCCCCCCTGCTACCTTACCGGTACGCTGGTTTGTTGAGGTTTGCGATGAGATATCTCTCTCTTTTCCTGCCGAACTGGTCAGTGGATCTAATCCAGCAAAAGCAACAGGCGAAGGCGCCCCACAGCCCTTGCAGCAGTATACCGGAACCTAAAGATACAGGGAGCAAAGCAGATATCACAGCCAGCGCTGCCCCGATGGTGCTTTTGACCGCTATAGAGGCAAACCAAACCATCATCAAACGCTGCTGCCCCCGCGCCTATCATGTCGGGGTGCGGGAAGGGTTTTCACTCCCACTGGCGCAAGCGATAGCCCCTAGCGCACTGAGTGCGCCGTTTGATGCGCTGCGTGATTTTAAGGCGCTCTATCGGCTGGCACTGTATCTGACCAAAGTCAGCCCGTTGGTGGGGATCGATACCGACCTGTTCTATGCCTTTCAGCAAAATCTGCTTGATACTGCCGATCGCCACTACACCGGGATTACTATCGACATCACCGGCACCGAGCGGCTCCACGGCGGCGAGCCAGCGATTGCGCATAAAATCCTCACTTTTCTGGCCGCGCGCCAGATCCGTGCCCGCGTTGCGATTACTCCTACTCTAGGCGCTGCCTGGGCGCTGTCACGCTACGCCCCCACCCGCTGCACAATTGTAAAGGACTCACTACCGCTCAAAAACGTGCTGGCAGAACTACCACTTCCAGCGCTACGCATCAGCGCTGATATCCAAACACGGCTTCAAGAACTTGGCATTGATACGGTTGGAAAACTTTTAAAGCTCCCTTCAAAAACACTTGGGGTACGGTTTGGATTAGTACTGCTTCGCAGGCTGCACCAGCTCTTGGGAGTCATAGAAGAGCCGTTTGTAGCACTTACTCCTAAAAGCCCGCCTGCTCTTACGCGCGAGTTTGAAGTGCCACTGCAGCGCCATGAGGCGATGCAGTACACGGTGGTGGGGCTTTTTGATAAGTTGCTTTTAGCACTTTCACTACATGGGGTGCGGGCACAGACATTTCAAATTCATCTTGAAGGGCTTACCAGTAGCCGCGAGCGCGCCAGTGTCACTAAAGAGATCGCTCTTAATACCGTCACTAATCACCTTGGCCAAATTCGTGCGATAGTCACTCCAATTATTGAAAAACTAAGGTTTGCCGAAGGGGTCACAAAGATAACTGTGCAAGCGCTGCAGGTGGAGCCGGTGCGCGCAGAGCAAGATAACTTTATCGACGGCACAGTCACCAAGCGGCGGGTAGAGGCCGCCACAGAGCTTGTAAACGCTATCTCTGCGCGCATTGGCTCAGAGCAGGTGTGCCAAGCCGCTTTTCATCAGTCGTATATCCCTGAGCGCTCGTTTTCATTCCGTCCCATTCCGCGTAACTACATTAGACTTATTAACGCTCTGCCTAAAGAATCATCAGCCGCCATCAACGGGCCAGCGCCTACTCTGCGTCTGCCGGATAGGCCACCTTACTTACTCACCCGCCCTGAGCCGGCCTCAGCACTGGCACTGCTGCCAGATAAAGCTCCGGTGCGGCTTCGCTGGCGCGAGGAGGAGCATGAAATCATCACCGGCATCGGCCCAGAGCGAATCATGCCGGAGTGGTGGAAAGGAGCCCAGGATTCTGAGCGCGACTATTTTAAGCTGCAAACCAAAGAGGGAGTGTGGCTGTGGGTGTTTCGAAGCCGCGCTGACCTGCAGTGGTGGGTGCATGGAATGTGGACGTAGAGATCTGTAGCGACATATGCCCGACATACCGTACGAAAAAATAAAACCAACTCTGCCGACTGTCACCGCGGGAAAAAGTACTGTGCCGTATGCAGAGCTGCAGGTCACAAGTAATTTTTCATTCCTACAATCTGGAAGCCACCCTGAAGAGCTTGTGTCGCAAGCAGCGTTACTTGGCATGAAAGGGATTGCACTTACCGACCACAACTCGCTTGCCGGAGTGGTGCGGGCCCATGTCGCCGCCAAAGAGGTAGGGATCCAGTTTAGAGTCGGGGCACGGCTTGAACTTGTAGAAGCTCTGCCAGAGGATCTGTTTGATACTACCCCGTATCGCCACAGCGGCACGCCACTATTAGCATACCCCACCAGCCGAGCGGGGTACGGCAACCTGTGCAGACTTTTAACCCTTGGAAAACTTCGCGCCGCTAAAGGACAGTGCTTTATTACTTACCTAGAGTTCTTAGCGCACCACACAGACCTTATTATTATCGCTGTTCCCCCAAAGCTCTGTGCTGATAACCGCACCCTCTATACAGGTAGCACGTTGGCAACACCGCTCCATAGCAGCGAGTTTGCCACACTGCTTACCAAACTCACCAAAGAACTCTCTGACCCCACAGCGCTATATATCGCTCTTACCCGAAGTTACACCGCGCACAATCAAGCCGAGCTTTTTGCAACGCTTGAGCTTGCCAAAACAGTCAGGGTTAAAACCGTTGTTACTAATGATGTGTACTACCACCTGCCGGAGCGAAAAGAGCTTTTGGATACTGTCACCTGTATTCGCCACCGCTGCACAATTGAGCAGGCTGGATACCTCTTGCAGCAAAATGCTGAGCGCTATCTTAAAGCACCGACTGAGATGCTGCGGCTTTTTCGCGATACCCCTGAAGCCCTGTATGCCACAGTTGAAATCCTAGAGCGCAGTAGCGGGTTCTCTCTTGATATGCTGCGCTACGAGTACCCTAATGAGATCACCCCGGAAGGGGTAACCCCGCATGCCTATCTTAACACATTAACTTTGCAAGGGGCCGCTGCGCGCTACCCCTCGGGCATTCCGCCTAAGGTGCAGAAACTTCTTGATGAGGAATTTAAACTTATCAACGAGCTTCAGTATGAGAAGTATTTTCTTACCTGCTATGACATTGTGCAGTTTGCGCGTGCGCGCGGCATTTTATGCCAGGGGCGCGGCGCTGCTGCCAATTCAGCGGTGTGCTACTGCCTTGGGATCACCGCAGTTGACCCCACCCAGATAGATCTTCTGTTTGCGCGTTTTGTTAGTAAGGAGCGAAACGAGCCGCCTGATATCGACATTGATTTTGAGCATGAACGGCGCGAGGAAGTGATTCAGTATATCTATGAACGGTTTGGGCGGGAGCGGGCGGGGCTTACCTGTGCAGTCACCACCTACCGCTACCGCAGCGCGGTGCGGGATGTTGGTAAGGCACTTGGGCTCTCGCTGCAGGTGGTTGATGCACTCGCTAAGCTTATTCACCGCTGGACGGCCTGCACTATTACTGCTGAGGAGCTACGCACCATCGGAGTTGACCCCAACGACCGCACGATTCAAAAGGTGCTGGCGCTAAGTAATGAGCTACTTGGATTCCCCCGCCACCTCACCCAGCATGTAGGGGGCTTTATCATCTCAGAAAAACCACTGTGCGAAACGGTGCCGATTCTTAACACCAGCATGGATGGGCGCACCATGATTGAGTGGGACAAAGACGATATCGACGCCCTAGGGATGATGAAGATTGATATCTTGGCCCTGGGGATGCTGACCTGTATCCGCAAAGCATTGTCCCTTATTAACGACACTAGAGGCTCGTTGCCTGGAGGCGGCCCGCCGCTTGAGCTGCATACCATCCCGCCTGAGGACCCGGTGGTGTACGATATGGTGTGCAAGGCTGATACGATTGGAGTGTTTCAGATCGAATCACGTGCGCAGATGTCGATGCTGCCGCGGCTAAAACCCCGCTGCTTTTATGACCTTGTTATCGAGGTTGCAATCGTGCGGCCCGGGCCTATTCAAGGCAACATGGTGCATCCGTATCTGCGCCGCCGCAACGGACTAGAAACACCGCACTACCCCGATGCGCGCGCTGCCGCGGTGCTGGGGAAAACCTTAGGTGTGCCGCTTTTTCAGGAGCAGGCGATGCGGCTTGCAATCATGCTCGCTAACTTTACCCCTGGGGAATCTGAGCAGCTTCGCCGCGCCATGGCGGCCTGGAAACGGGACAAGGGCAAGATTGCTGAGTTTCAAACCCGTATCATCGCTGGCATGTGCGCCAACGGCTACTCCCAAGAGTTCGCTCAGTCATGCGTGCAGCAGATAAAAGGCTTCTCTGAGTATGGGTTCCCTGAATCACACGCCGCCTCATTTGCACTGCTTGTCTACGCCTCGGCCTGGATTAAACGGCACTACCCAGCACACTTTGCTGCTGCACTACTTAATAGTCAGCCGATGGGGTTTTATGCTCCTTCGCAAATTATCTCTGATGCCCGCGACCACGGCACCACAGTACTCCCTATCGATATCCACGCTAGCCACTGGGACTGCATGATTGAAGGAGGGCCCACCAGGCTTAGGCTTGGGATGCGGCTTATTAAAGGACTCTCTGAGCAGCAGGCTAGTATCCTTGAACGGCTCATCCAGGAACAAAGGGAGTTTGCCTCCATTCAAGCGCTATGGAGCTACGCTCAAAGAAAGCGCTACGGACTCCGCAAAGCTACGCTTGAGCTCTTAGCGCGCGCCGATGCCTTTCGCTCTATGAATCTTATGAGCCGCGATGCGCTGTGGCAGATTCATGCGCTGCCGCCTGAGGTGCTCCCACTTGATTCGTATGAAGACCTCTCTCAGCGCACCGCTGTCTCACTCACTCAGCGCTCGGCCCAAGAGGAGATGTTTGCTGACTATTCCACTACCGGGCTTTCGCTGCGAGGCCATCCCCTGCAGTTTATCCGAAGCCATCTCACCAAGCGCGGAGCAGTGACGACTGCTGCGCTGCGGGAGCCCAAACGATTTCGGCCCAAGGCTGCTGTTGCTGTGGCAGGCCTTGCGATTGTGCGCCAGCGCCCCGGCACCGCTAAGGGGGTGGTATTTATCACCATCGAAGATGAAACCGGTATTGCTAATTTAATTATCCGCCCTGAGGTGTTCGAGCAGTATCGAACGATTATCCTTATGAGTAGTGCGATTATTGCCTGGGGACAGCTCGAGCGAGTTGATGCAGTGGTTTATATCTCGGTAGCTCGATTAGAAAGCCTTGATTTAGCAGCGCTGGAACTGCGCCGCGACGGGATCCCGTCGCGCAGTTACTCTTATTAATTGGCGCGCGACTACCAGCATCCGCGACTTTGGAGTGAAATTATTGACCTGCTAACAATTACGACCAAGATGGTCAGCCTGCCGGACGTAGACAGGGTGAAGTCTGGCGCCCCAAGGAGCAGTGCCGTGCTCTTTATGTTTCGTAGTGGCATGCGAGCAAATGATCGCAGTTGCAAAAAAGTGGTCAGAAGCCACGACTGCGGCTGTTCTGGAGCGCGGGCATCTTGCCCGCCATTGAGCGTAGGTGAAAAATGTTGAGGAAAAGTCACTGGTATACGAGCAGAGCTGCCTTGGTTGTAATGGTTCAGCGCTGCGCGCAAATCCGACCAAGGCTGCTACAGACCCCATAAAATGGTCGATTCACCGCATTTGACTTTTCGCTCCGTTCTTATAATGATTTCAAGGGGTTTTGTCCTTTTTTTCATACCCACAATGATAAAGATAGCCCTTAAAATGCTCGTCGGCGACCGCGGAAAATACCTCGGGATGATTGCGGGTGTCTTCTTCTCGGCACTAGTTATCACCCAGCAGGCCTCAATATTTACTGGCCTTATGACCCGCACCTTTGGGTTTATCACTGACACTAATCTTGCCGATATCTGGGTGGCCGACCCGCGGGTGCAGTTTGTTGACGATATCAAGCCGATGCAAGATACCGAGCTTTTGCGGGTCCGGGGTGTCGAAGGGGTGAAGTGGGCAGTGCCGCTTTATAAAGGGCTCCTGCGTGCCCGACTTCCAAACGGTCTTTTTCAAAACTGCAATCTTATCGGAGTGGATGATGCCACCCTAATCGGCGGGCCCTCCCAAATGGTAGAGGGCTCGCTCTCTGATCTTCGTCGTGCTGATGGAGTCATAGTCGATATAGTTGGGGCAAAAGGGCGCCTTGCTGCCCCACCCTCGACTCCCGGCGGCCCCCGCAAGCCCCTACAGATCGGTGATGTGCTTGAGCTCAACGACCGTCGTGCCATCGTGGTGGGACTCGCAAAAACCACCCGAACTTTCCAATCGCAACCGGTTATTTACACAACATACTCCAGAGCGATGAGCTTTGCCCCAAGGGAACGAAAATTACTCTCATTCATTTTGGTTAAGGCCGCACCCGGAATAGAACCAGAGGCGCTTGCCGAGCGTATTCGGAAGGATATTGGTTTAAGCGCTTACACCCCGGAGCAGCTTACCAAACTTACTATTAACTATTTCGTCAAATATACGGGGATCCCCATTAACTTTGGGATCGCCGTTTTCCTAGGATTTATCGTCGGCACGGCGATTGCCGGTCAGACATTTTATAGCTTTACCTCCGAGAACCTCCGCTACTTTGGCACCCTACGAGCCATGGGCGCTTCCCCCTGGACCCTTGTCGGCATGATCACCCTTCAAGCTGCTGTGGTGGGAGTGGTGGGCTATGGATTGGGTGTTGGGGCCGCATCTCTCTTCTATCATGTCTCCCGCAACTCAGAGCTTGCTTTTAGGCTACCATGGCAACTCCTTTGCATCAGCGCAGGAGCCGTGACGCTAGTGTGCCTTATATCCGCTCTTATAAGCGCTCGAAAACTTCTAAAGCTCGAACCCGCCATAGTTTTTAAATCATAGAGGCCATGGAAGAGCTCGCCGTAAAATGCACCAATCTTACCAAGTCCTACCATGTAGATGGTAGCGATACTCCAGCACTGCGGGGTGTAACACTCGCAGTAAAGCGAGGAGAGTTGATGATGTTGGTGGGCCCCTCTGGGTGCGGAAAAACCACCCTCTTGTCAGTTATCGCGGGCATTCTCGATCATGACTCTGGGGAGTGTATCGTTGAGGGGAATAACCTTGCAGCGATGAAGGAACCAGCCCGATCCCGGCTACGAGGCAGAATGCTGGGCTTTGTCTTTCAGGCCTACAATCTTATCCCAACACTAACGGCAGCCGAGAATGTAGCGGTGCCGCTACTGATTGCGAAGACCCCGTGGGATGAGGCCATAGAGCGCGCCGAAATTGTCCTAGGTAGTGTTGGCCTAAAGGAGAAGGTCCGTGCTCTACCGCGCAATCTCTCGGGTGGCCAGCAACAGCGAGTCGCAATCGCTCGCGCCTTGGTCCATGAGCCCTCCCTGATTGTGTGCGATGAGCCCACTAGTGCTCTCGATCAGGACACTGGGCATCGCGTCATGGAGCTCTTTCGTGAGGTAGCTCTTTCACACAATCGCACCCTTCTTATCGTGACCCACGATAGTCGCATTTTCTCTTTTGCTGACCGACTTGCGCATATGAACGATGGTCAGATAATCGATGTAGTCGATGCACGTAGCGCCACTTAATTTAGCTAGGAAAAGCACTATGATTCGTAAATACATCTTACCCATTCTGGCGCTTCTGGGGGTGTTGCATGCCATCCGGGTAGTTGCACTCGGGAACAATCCGCCTCCAATTCAGCAGCCGATAGGAGAACCTGCGGCATCGCCATTTAGTTCCTCCGTCGCCGGGGCCGGAATCATAGAGGCAGCCAGTGAGAATATCTCTATAGCAAGCCCGATTGCCGGGGTTGTCGAGCAGGTATTTGTTACTGTCGGGCAGACGGTAGCAGCAGGCGATCCACTCTTTCTAGTAGATGAACGTGCATTAAAAGCGGAATTAGCGATTCGCTCTGCAAATCTAAAGGCAGCACAGGCCGAATTGAATGATGCAAGAAGAGAGCTCGTCTTATATCAAAAAATCACCGACAAGCGCGCGGTAAGCGAAGATGCCATGAACAAACGTCGCACCGCTGTCGAAGTGGCTGCCGCGAGGCTTGAGCAGGCCAATGCATCGGTGGAAGCCACAAAGACCGACCTCGAGCGCTCGATGGTACGCGCCCCGATTGCTGGCCAGGTGCTGCAGGTAAAAATTCGCAAAGGTGAGTTTGCCCCCGCACAGGCTCTAACGACACCTCTCATGGTGCTGGGAGATACAAACACTTTACATGTCCGAGTCGACATTGATGAGAACGATGCCTGGAGGGTTGCTGTCGGCATGCCCGCCAAGGCCAGCCTACGGGGGAATCCAAATATCTCAGTGCCGCTTACGTTTGTGCGCTTTGAGCCATTTGTTATCCCGAAACGCTCCCTTACAGGCGAAAGCTCAGAGCGAGTTGATACGCGAGTTCTTCAGGCAATCTACCGAATGGCTGAGCGCAATCCACCCCTTTTCGTTGGCCAACTGATGGATGTATTTATTCAGGCGGGTAACCCGACCTCCCCACCCAAACAGTAAGTAAGGAGCGACTTAAAATGCCCTCTAACATATGCACGATACGTCAACCGCTAATCCAGGCGATTATCTCGTTGCCGTTGCTCTCCGCTATTGGATGTTCACTCCCCTCGGTAGGGCCCTCTTACGAGACGCCCACGACACAGGCGCCCCAGAGCTGGAGCATCACTGCGAACGATCTCAACACCAAAGCCTCTTATGATGCACTCAAAGAATGGTGGATGACACTTGGTGACGATAAGCTCAATGCGCTAATCACTGTTGGGCTGGCAAACAATTATGACCTTGAGATCGCTCGTTCCCGAGTGCGAGAGGCCCGTGCGCAGCTCGGAATTACAACTGCTTCGCTACTACCATCGCTAGAAGCCACCGGCGAGTTTAGCCGCAGTGGAAGAAGTGCCAACGGAGTGCTCCCTACCGGCGCCAGCGGGGCAACTTTTGCAGGTGTTAGCAATCTTTATAGCGCAGGACTCGATGCAAGTTGGGAGATTGATATCTTCGGAGGGCTTCGGAATGCGCGTGCGGGTGCTGCTGCCGAGCTTGAGGCTGCCGATGCTCTCTTAAGCGACACTCACATCACCTTAACAGCAGAGATAGCACGTGGATATATTGCAGTACGCGCGATAGAGAAACGACTCGCGGTAAACAGAAAAAATCAGGTTGCTCAGGAGGACAGTCTGTCACTTGTGCAGTCACGATTCGCCGCAGGGCTCGTTAGTGAGCTCGATGTTGCTCAGTCCCAGACACTTGTGGAGCAGACTCGCGCCCAGATTCCTGCTCTTGAACAGCTTCGACGTGAGCAGGTCAACGCCCTCGGAGTCCTCCTGGGTAAAATGCCAGTGGAAATGGAGCAGCTTCTGGGCTCCAATGGCACACACTCCACTGAAGCATTGGCGCAGCTTCCACCCGAGGTTCCGGTGGGGCTACCATCAGAGGTTCTACGTCAGCGTCCCGATATTCGCAGAGCTGAGCGATTATTGGCAGCACAGAACGCTCGGGTTGGTGTTGCAATCGCCGACTACTTTCCGAAATTCTCTCTTACGGGGAATTTCGGCTACCTCAGCCGCAGCTCGGGCTCTCTCTTTGAGCGGGTGAACCAAGGCTGGGGATTTGCGCCAGGCGTCTCCCTGCCGCTATTTGAGGGAGGTCGGATTAGTGAAAATGTAGCCGTTCAAAGAGAGCGATTCTCACAAGCTTCCTCTGAATACCAAAAGGCCGTGCTAGCAGCGATTGAGGAGAGCGAAAACGCCCTCTCGGGATACATTAAACAGCGGGAGAGGCAAAAGGCACTACTGAGAGCCTTTGAGGCCAGCCAGAAGTCAGTCACCCTGTCCAAGGATCTCTATCAACAGGGAATCGCTGACTTTCAGCGGGTGCTAGACGCGGAGCGAGTATCATTTCTTGCAGAGGACGAACTTGTCCAAAGTGAGAAGGCAACTTTCGATGCATTAATTCGAAGCTACAAGTCTCTCGGTGGTGGATGGCAGTATTATCTCGCTCAAGCCCAGGGGTCTAAGGGATGATAGGTACTATTCCAACATAGAGCGCGCAACAAAATACCACCTGCTGAGAGTGGCTATACTGCAGCTATCGGCTAGCCATTCCTACACTTTCAAAACCAGCAAGCACAGCTTTGACTGGCAACCACTCCTTGCCAGACCAAGCATGCCAATCGTGCAAATTTGAGCGAGCTCCGTTTGTTAATCCAACGACCCCCGCAAACTGCTCCCCTGGAAGCAACAGCGTTCGATCTCCGTAATGAGCGCCTAGAAGTGGGCTTGTGCCAAAGGCGGTCAGATCACTTGCCTTGATGCAATTCCCGAGGCTGTTATCGAACAACGCAGTCTGAGTTGGACGGACTCCCAAACCATTAGAGGCAACCAACCACATAAGCGGACTTGGCTTTCTAACCGGCGTTGTATCGCCGTACACACGGCCAGCGTCTACTCGAAAGAGAGCGTCGAAATCAAGTGTAAAGCGCCCTGCTTCACACTGCATTAGAAGTGCCTCGCGTAGCAGAGGCTCTGCAATACCGCGGGGTGTATTAGTGCAAAATCCCAACAACTTACCACTGCCATGGCACTGTGCCAAGATATTCAGTGCGCCTGGGGCAAACTGCACCTCCCCGTCCCTTAGGAACTGCAGCATCACTTCACCACGAAACGGTAGAATAGCTGCCTCTAGCGTCACCTCAGGAGTTACCAGACCAGGAAGGTTTGGCAACTTAAGATTGTACTGCTCGCAATTCACCACCAAAAGAGAGAGTAATTTATCGGTGCAATCATGCTTCAAGCAGAATTCGGTGGTAGCTTGTAATGTTGCGATCGCCTCATCCCGATTTGGGATATTTTGGGTTTCGATCACCCATCGGGATAATGCTAACCCCCAGGCCTGTCGATGGGCGTGCTCGCTTCTAATTACACAGTCATCGATATCAAATATCCAGGCCTTGGGATCGCCCAAGAGGTCATTTAAGCGGGTATAAGGCACCATCAACGGTGACCCAGATGCAGACAGCGAGAAAAGTCGATACTTGCGCGGCTCGTATGCAAAGAAGTTCTCTATCCCTTGCTCAAGCATGACGATGCGGTTAGCAAGATCACTGTGAACTGCGTCTGCGGCGATGCTGGGATTGGCCCGAGCCTCCTCGACTATCTTGCTTATGGCAGCAAGCTCCTGAGTTACGAGCTTTAGGCTCACCTCTTCGTGAGGTAACTGGCTCAGCGCATAGGGGAGCATCTTGAGCGTGTCTGCCAACTCAGCGAAGCTTTGCCCCCTATCCTGCAAGCAAGGCGCATCACTCTGTGCCGTTGCCAGAGAAAATTGCAAAAACCGAAGAGCGCTGAGTAGATCTCTGGATGACTCTTGTATCCGATGGAAAAGTTGGAATGGCGACTCTCGATAGGCTCGATCGATGAAGTCCTTAAACTCGATCTCCGAGGTTGGCATATAGGCTCGCCCGAGCTGCTCGCCTACATCGCTGCAATTCCTTGGGTCGTTAGCGCCCGAGTTAGCCTGGAGTGCGTTCCTCTGCATTAATCTGTCCTATCGATTCGCTAGTATTCTTAGTTACTTACCGAACGAGCCCTGCGAACTCTTGTTCTACAGGTACCTCTATCGTCCTAATTTACCCAAGGCTCTAGAGCTAAACAACTCTTTCGTAGAATATCCCGAGGCGGGTGGCGCGGTGCGGGAAATGATGGCGCGTTGGAATACGTTTCGATTTTACGGTACCTTCAGGGGATGGTCGCAATGATCGTAGGGATAGCCGGGGGTACTGCCAGTGGGAAAACATCCCTGAGTCGCGAGCTCGTGGCATGCGGCAGCACGGAGAGGGCCGCCGTAGTGGAACTAGACTCTTACTATCGCTGCCAAGCTCATAAAACCTTTGCTGAGCGACTAGCCACTAACTACGACCATCCAGATGCGTTCGAGTTCGAGCTTCTCGTAAAGCATCTCATCAGCTTAAAGGAGGGGCGTGCAGTAGATTCCCCGGTGTATAATTTTGCTGAGCATACCCGCTCCATAGACCGACACTCTCACCTCCATCCACGCCCAGTAATCATTGTCGAAGGCATTCTTGCTCTGGCAGCTCCAGCGCTGTGCGAACTTTTGGATTTTAGAATTTTTGTAGATGCCCCGGACGACCTCCGCTTATCCCGCCGATTAGATCGCGATGTACGCGAGCGTGGTCGCGCCCCTGAGCAGGTCCTATCTCACTGGAGCACAACAGTTCAACCTATGTATCTCCAATACTGCTCCCCATCGCGAGCGGGAGCAGACCTTATCTTTGACGGAAGCGCCTGGAATGGTGAGCAGGTCAGAGATTTATGGCATTCAATCTGGGCTCGAATCGGTCACGGCGAGGAGCAACATCGGAAGCACTCGGTGTCTTCGTAGGAACACCCTTGCGCTAACGGCGATAGCTCACCCTCTCAAGCAGGTTCATGTCGCCACCCCAGGACTCACCGGCTACCTGAAGAGCATCTGGGTATATAAACCGAACGGCGATGTCATTGAGTGTCGACGCCTGATTCTCCTCCTCACGTAAAGTATCCAGTAATTGTCGATGAATCTCGTGAAGCCCCAAAAGTTGCGCAAGATCCGCAGCGCTCTGGTAGGTAGAGATCTCATACCTTTGTATCTGCTGTAGCACAGCCAAAAGTGCTGCATCCCGAACGGCTGGCACCCCCGCAGCTCTAAAAAATTCCTCGAGCCGCTCCACAAATCCTTCCACCGCGCCACAGTGAACTCCGTCGATGGAGCAATGGAGCTCGCGCCCCACCCGTTCAAGGCGCTCAATCTCTTGTGAGCTCTGACGATAGTGGCGCGTAATTGCCTCTTTGAGCGCAGGGTGGCACACCCGTTCGATCACCTGCGGCAGAGCCGAAATGAGCCGATGCTCCGCATCGTAGAGCTCCCCTACTAGCTCCTCTAGCAAAATCGTGATGGTGATAAGTTGCATCGATTTGGCCCCCCTTCTCTACTCTGCTGCGTTCAAAAACACAAAGCAGAATCCCCTGAGGTGACATTTCGCTGGTATGACCACCAACAGCTGCCAACGAGGCTCGCGGCAGCATGTAGTGCAAGGCTTTAGTTCGGTAGAATTTGGAAACAAAAAATGCACCTATGTCGTGTGCAACCTCTCGATGGGTGCAAGGTGTACATCACACGACATAGGTGCTCGTCACTACTGCTTCGGTAGCGACTTTTGTATTACCTCAAGAGCTTTACTCAGGGCTTGAGTCAGCTCCATGAAGCACTCTTCGCTGGGCTCTGGATGATTTTTCTTATTGGCTAGTTCGATGAGTTTCAGATCGCAACTAATAGCATCACTCGAACTATTTACTCTTGGTATAACTCGCATTTCTAATCTCCTTTTCAGAAGCGAATTAGTTCGCGCCCGGCCACTGACGAGAAGCTCCCTTTAACCTCTCCTAGCGCCGCGCCCGTAAGAAGAGATTCGGGTTATCTGGCCGTAACCTTTCTGTTTTGGCGCTTAATTTTTATAGATTTCTGCTGGGCATCCTCCGAAGGCCATAATATATTGATTCCGGCCTCCTTTTTCCTCCTACTCTTATTCATCCTGAGCCGATTTCTCACATGCCCCTCTTGGCCACACACCTTACTGACACCATTTTGTTAGCCCCACTAACCCGTGGAGGCAATCTGCCATTTCGACGCCTCTGTGTTGATTTCGGGGCGCCAATTACTATCTCAGAGATGGCTTATTCACGCTTCCTTGTGAAGGGAGAAGGTCGGGAGCTTGCGCTTCTCCGACGTCACCCATCCGAGAAACTTTTTGGGGTACAACTTGCCGCTAAAAGTATCGACGAAGGCTCGCGTGCAGTGCAGATAGCCGTCGAACGCGGAGCAGATTTTATCGATATCAATTGTGGCTGCCCAATTCACGATACCGTTCGCCGGGGACTTGGCGCGCATATGCTTCGAAGGCCGAAAGCACTGGGCAAATTTATCGCCGGGCTCACTTCGACGGCTACCGTTCCAATAACTGTCAAAATACGGATTGGCTGGAGTGATAGCGATATAAACGTGCATGAGGTGTCGCGAATCCTGGAGGAATCAGGGGCTGCAGCAATCACCATCCATGGCCGCTCAAGAGAGCAACGCTACACCAAAGCTGCCAACTGGGCGCTCATCGGGGAGGTAGCTGCCGCACGAAACATTCCAGTCATTGGCAACGGTGACATCCTCACCTTCTATGAAGGTCTCGCTCGAAAGAAGCTCAGTAGGTGCAGCGCACTGATGGTGGGTCGGGGTGCGCTTATTAAGCCATGGATTTTTAAAGAACTCATCGAACAACGTGCGTACTATCCGTCAGCTGAGGAGCGGGTGGGATTTTACTGGCAGCTTGCCCAGTACATGAAAGAGCACTTCCGGGATGATGAAAAGGGACGGGGTCGAGCAATGTATTTTCTACCCTGGCATTTTTCCTTCTTCTGCCGTTATCGGCCTTGGGAACAAGCGCGCTGGGAAGCGGCCTCAGAGCTGCAGCCGCTCATTCAGACTCGTCCACCGGAGGAAGTCGCAATTTCTCCACTAGAGAAGTTACTGCGGAATGAAACTCCCGATATACATACGCAACTCGCCGACCTTTTATGGCAGAGTGCCTCTAAGACCGAGGCGATTAGCAGCCTTAGTGCATATGCCGATATGGTAGGTGTCGGGGCGACTACTGAAACTGTACAGCCAAATCTTGCCCTCACATCTGATTTTCAGGGCTAAGCAGAGCAAGGTTAAGCAGAGCTTGGCATTCGGATTTGGCCTCACAAATAGCAAGCGCCTACCCTACTCGGGAGATCCCAGTATTCGGTCAACTGCACTTCGAGGTGTACCCACATCAGTCTCCACAGGCGCAGTGCCGCTAGCAGCTGACGAGACAGGATGACTCCTCTTATCGTCTTCTCGCTTACCATCTCTCCGGCGATGCCTAGGATTGTCCTGGGTCGAGGACTCTTGGATTATCGTCACTACGGTTGGCTTATCTACTCCGCTAGTTCCGCTATCATGCCCAGGGAGGGGTGCGCCAGCTTGAGTTGCCCTAAGTTTAGCTGCAGCGAGAGAACGCTCCTCAAGCTCCTTTCTTTTAGTATCCACGGCCGCCTCACACTGGGCTATGGAGCTCTCCTGGCTCAAACATAAGGCACGCTCCGCCAGAAGGCCAATCTCTAGGCTATAATCCCTCCGGGCTGAAATCGCTCGCATTTCAAGGTCATGTATAAGAAGTTTTTTGCGATCAAGATCGATCTCTGACTGGAGGCGCAGTGGTCGCTGCCTCTCGGCGATGCCGCCAACGCGCGCCCCTTCGCAGGGCTTATTGGTCCATACACCATCACATTGAGTAAGCTCCCCTAACACCGGCGTGCTAAAGCAGCAGAGAATGAGGGGCAAACTCACCCACCAGCCAGAGTCACAAAGGCGACCTTGTCTGCCCATATCCTGACGTTGCCTCCAACCAAAAACAGCGGAGCCTATCACCCAGCTCCGCGCCCGTATTCAAAAAATGCTATCAATCGTCTTAACCGTCACTGATAGCAGCGCCCCTAAAAGCGAGAGGTCATACCCTATCAGGCCACCTCGCCACTTAGATCCCAAGCATCCTCCAGGATCGCACCAGTAGAGTTCACCACCTAGGTACCGGCGCTCGGGATGACCCGATGACCTTATGAGAACCCAAAAGTCGCGGTCTCCTCAAGAGCATAATCGATACCAAACGCCAGCTATGAAGGGCTATTATCAGGGATGCGCAGGGTACAATGATCAATAACACTCTAGAGGGTATCTGACCCCGAGTACGATTGCTATATCGTGCGAGCCGGCAATCCGAGGTATCCTGCGCTTACTTTAAGGAGGTCTAGTTCATGAACCCTTTTCGCGCGATCTTGTGTCTTGCCACTATCGCCCTTACCACCACATCAACAGCGTTCGCGCTGGAGCTTGATGGGGTTAAGCTTCCTGACTCCGTCACCGCCGGACAAAGCACTTTGACGCTCAACGGCGCAGGCACCCGTCGCGCTACTATTTTTAGGGTACGCGTCTATGTAGCCGGCCTCTACCTTGAGAAAAAGAGCGGTTCCGCCGAGGAAATCCTGGCCAACACCGGGACCAGGCAGCTAACGATGCGATTCGTAAGGGCTGTTGATGCTGATGATATCAGTGACGCTTGGAAACGCGGCTTTGAGGAGAACAACCCAAAGACTGCTCCGCTCCTTACGAAGTTAAGTTACCTCACCAATGGCCTTGGCGATATGGAGGTGGGCTCTCGCATCACCCTCACCTTCTCAGCTCAGGGAATAACCCTCCAAGCAGGACAGCTTACAAACACAGTCAACGATCCAAACTTCGCCACTGCCGTACTTAGGATCTGGCTAGGTACGAATCCACCGGATGAAGGTCTTAAAACAGGCTTACTAGGGAAAAATTAAAATGTTTACCACCGATACACTCGCAGGAAAAAGAATTCTGGTAACCGGCGGCGGCTCAGGACTTGGCTTAGCAATGGCGACGCACTTTTTAAAGCTCGGGGCAGCCGTTGCTATCTGTGGCCGAGATGAAGAAAAACTTGCTGCTGCCAAAGCAGCTCACCCAGCACTACATACCGAGCGCTGTGATGTGAAGGAATACAAAGAGGTCTCGGCCCTGTTTGACACCCTGGCCACCTCATTTGGGCTCCCCAATTGCCTCGTGAATAACGCCGCAGGGAATTTCCTGTGTCCCAGCGAGGAGCTTTCACCCAACGCCTTTCGGACAGTAATTGATATTGTCCTACAAGGGAGCTTTAACTGCACCTCAAATTTTGGGAAACGACTGATTGAGCAAAAGCTCCCTGGCTCAGTGCTTAATATCGTCACGACCTATACCGAGGTTGGCTCAAGTTTTGTGCTACCTTCTGCCTGCGCCAAGGCCGGGGTGTACGCTATGACAACATCGCTCGCCTATGAGTGGGCTACCTACGGCATTCGGCTGAATGCTGTCGCACCCGGGCCGTTTCCCACCAAGGGAGCTTGGGACAGACTTGTGCCCAACAAAAACTTAGAGGAGACCTTTAAGGCGCGTGTCCCGATGGGGCGGTTTGGCAATCCCGAGGAGCTCGCCAACTTAGCAGCATTCTTGCTCTCTGATATGGCCCCATACATCACCGGGGAATGTGTAACGATTGATGGCGGTGAGCGCTTAAACGCTGGGCAGTTTAATTTTGTGGCTCAAGCGATGCCACGAGAGGAGCTTAAAACTTTTCTTAAAACATTCCGCAAGGAACGTCCGCGTGCTTAATGCCCTTTTTTCAAAAGCTCAGCACTCTGGCATGTGGCTTTGGATATTGAACGCCACGCTGCGCTTCCTGATTCCGTTTAATGCACCGCACGGTATCCGGATAAGGTCTCTTACTCGCAACACTATCGCGGTAGAGCTCCCCTTTAAACGTGCCAACAAAAATCATGTCGGCGGCCTGCATGCCTGCGCCCTTGCAACAGCAAGTGAATTTGCAACTGGCGTAGTGCTGCTGCAGCAACTCGGAGATAACTACCGCATTCTAATGAAATCGCTCCAGATGGAGTACGTTTACCAAGGACGCACCACCGCGCTAGTCGAGTTTACGGTCGAGCCCGGATGGATCGATCGGGTGATTTTAACTCCTCTCAAAACAGCCAACTCCGTTGTCGTTGAAGTAACC
>JBILUF010000092.1:0-8041 GCA_044371155.1 Bdellovibrionota bacterium | reverse complement strand
ATGTTATTCTTCACCTTCTCATAGAAGGTATCACGCAGAAGAATAGTCCCGTCTGATCTCAAGGCGAAATGCTCGTTTTCTGTGTTGAATTCAGTTCGATCCGCAATACGAAGAGTCACCTGCCTGCCACCTCCGATTCCAACACTCTCAAGGAGAGTATTTGCAAATCGCTCTGCTGTCATCTTTGGATCGCGCTGGTCAGGCGCGCTGGTGAGGCCCTGATGTGGAGGTTGACGCGGATTTTGTGAGAAGGAATGCTTGTGGATATGCATAAGGACTCCGAGTGACAGGAAACAGCTCAGCTACATCGCTGTCTGGCCCCACTCTTCTACCTAATCGTGAGGAGATGAGTGCCCGCGATAATCACAGAAAGGGATTCAGAAACCCCCTACCCAACCACCTGCAATGCCTTGTAGCGATCGTTGAATGCTCCGTTGCTCAGTAATGGTTTCAGTCGCGCTGGGTTTAGATTGGGGGTCTGAGCCCTGCGGGTGCTTGCGACGAGGCGCATATCCGGTCTACTCCCGTTGTTCCGCATCACCCGACATCGTGCCCCGGTACCTCGCGCCAGAGGAGCAGGCAACATCCGCTGCGACGCGAGCGGCTAACTCGGCAGCGGCTTGCACCGAATCGCCCCGAGAGATGCTATAGAGAAATGCACCAGCGAACGCATCCCCAGCACCATTAGTGTCAATGACCTTACACTGTGGAGCTGGGACCCGAATTTCGGAACGGTCAAATCGCACTAACGCCCCCTCTTCGCCAAGAGTCAAAACACAGTTCGGGGTGTAATCGCGTAGGAGCTTAAACGTCTTATCGATATCGACAGCTTCTACCAATCCTAGCCCCTCTTCCCAACTTGCGATTATGAGGTCAGAGAGCTTTGCGATCTCCAGGATTTCTTTCCGATACTTCTGGACCACACTTAAAGAACTGGTCGAAACGGCAATTCTCGCTCCTGATTCATGAGCAGCCCGAATAGCCGATTCAATCACTCCCCGCGCCACAGCGCCATGTCCCAAGAGGTAACTTTCGATCAAGAGCCACCTTGAGGCCTCGATAAGGGGCTTGCTAATATCGCCCTCGCCGAAGTGGGTAGCAACATTAGGAGCCGCAACGATTGTTCTCTCTCCATCGGGTGTCACTAGAACTACCGCGGCACCTGTCCTTGCTCCCATAATCGTCCGCCCAGTGTAGGTCACCCGTGTCTTAAGAAGCTCGCTCCTGAAACGCTCACCAGGTGAATCGTCACCTGTGGGTCCTCCGAACCCTGCACTCGCCCCTAAACGTGCTATTGCAACAATCGAGTTAGCCACCGACCCGCCGCAGAAGGTCTCCTGACAAAAGTGTTTACAACTTTTTATAATCGCGTCAGCTTCAAACGAAGCTGCTCGCCCGAATGAACCCGGAGTCAACCCCAGAGAGCTCAGACTCTCCCTATCCAATTGAATTTCGGTGTCGACGATTGCATTTCCAAGGCCATAGGCGGCGATGCTTTTTCCCATATCGCCAGACCTAGCACTTTGGGGCATGCCCAGCGGGATGCAGTAAATTCAGCCATAAATTCGGCCGTCATCGTCGGGTCTCCTCGACTTATCGAGGAGACGTCATATCCACCCATCCCTGAACTAGCGAGCGCGCCCTCTCTGGGATAACCGTAGACCGACTGGCAAGAGCTGCGCGAAGGAGCGCTGCCGGAAACTCTCGTGAGACTAGTTGGTCGAGTCTTTCTAGCTCATCGAAGGGGACGATTGTACGCGCAAGAATGTCAGCGGGAAGCGCCCGGCGATCCGAACCTTCCGCATACACCAGAAACAGGGGCATCCTCCATCGCGTGCTTTCACTCATAAGGGGGGGAGTCACCTCGGTTTCCCCTACAAAGTGGCAGGAAATTACTTCAGACCCAGTCTCCTCACCGACTTCGCGATGCAGCGCCACAGAAATTGATTCGGCTGGCTCGACTCGCCCCATGGGAATCTCCCATCCGATACGCTTCGCCGACCTGACGAGGGCGACCCCTTGCGTCGAGAGAACAACCGCACTAATTGCTCTGCGGCATAACCCCTCGCCTTGAGAAGTTCCCCACACGAATTGCCATAGCGCTCCATCGCTCCATGTGCCGCGCAATTCCGGGCAGCAGGCAGCTCTCCTAATCGACACCCAGTGCTTCCCGTAATGCCTTGCTGCCGAGGTCGTCAATAACCAGCAAATTTGGCGACCCCGTGGCTACCTGCTTGGCACGGTTCACCCAGACCGAATTGAATCCGACCGCTCGGCTAGCCTCCGCATCTATATCCAGACGATCTCCAATATACCAACAACTCTCTGGTGAGCGCTGAGCCCGCTCAGCCGCGAGCTTAAAAATCTCCGGCTTTGGTTTTGCCACTTTGGCCTCACCTGAGATGACGATGACATCAAAGAACAAGTCGATTCTAACCCGCCTTAGCTTCTCGCGCTGCTGCACTGCATCACCGTTAGTAATCACTCCCAGGGATTTCCCGGCGCTGCGCAAGGCTTCCAGAAGCGGACGAGCATCTGAGTATAAACACCAACTTTCTTCGTAGGCCGTTAAAAACTTCAAGAAGATCTCATCCGCTTGTGGATCAGAGATCTCCGCTTGGCAGAGTGTACCCATCTCCTGCACACGACGACGGCGTTGCTCATCAAAGGTAAGGAGCCCCTTTAAGTGCTGGTTGAATAACTCTTCGCTTACCTCAGACCAGCTCCTCACGAACTCATCGACAGACAGCACCTTAAAGACCTCAACTGCGCGCCAAAGAGCGACCGCTGCCTGTCTCTCAGCACGCGATTGGTCGACTAGTGTTCCATCTAGATCAAAGAAAATCATCTGCTTACCCCTTGGTCTAAACTACTACTTCTTGTTTTTCTCCGTTCCGCTGTATTACGCCCAAGTCGTCGCTCCAGGTCGGATTGGATCGCCTCATACGAGGGTACTAATCTCTTCTCTATTATTCTTCGCTCCTCAGTGGTCACCATACCATAGGCGGGCAAATCAGGGGCTACCTGGCGTGTTTTGCGCAATTCACTGAAAAGTCCGAGTGGATTCCGTTTCAGATATATATCCCGCTCACGATCATCCCAGAACACAAAATTGCTCGCAAACTCGGGCGCGGGGTCCAGCATATGCGCATGGAAGGTGAGGCCCCACTGATTACAACACTCCCTCAAGATCGCTTCACGAGCTTGGCGGGATCGGACAAGGCTCTCATAGGTGATGCAGAGAATGTCGGGATTTATTGTGCGCGCCCAATCGTAGCTCGCAAGAATATTATCATAGGCTGCTAGAAAACTTGCCAGATCGGTCCAGCCCCTTTTCTTCCAGCCATCGAAGTTTCGAACGGGCTCCCGAATCCCAAAAATTGGGAAGCTCTCCTCAACAGCCTTCCGGTTCGGGAGAATCGGAAAATTACACTCATTTAGGTACTTCGAACCACGCGCCAGATTATCGCCAGTCTCCTCTTTAATCATCAAAACAGAGCGATTTTCTGCCAAAGCTTCTTGAAAAAGCATATGCGGATTCGCTGCGTGAGGCCCCTCGAATATCGAATAATCAGGAATGAATCGGTTGCGCTCCCAACACCGATATTTATGTCCACATGACACCGCTCGGCTGGCTACAGCGACTTCCGGATTCCGTGCCATCAGCTCCATAAAGAGGGTTGATCCGCTACGACGCACCGCCGCATAGACTACAAGCCTAACAGCATTACGCTCTCGGAATTGTGTTTCTAAGGGAACTCCTAATTTTAGGCACCAGGGCGAGCTCTCCATTGGACCTCCTTCACACGAATTGGGGCACTATCGCATTGTATCGCTACAAAATCGGTATCGATGGAGCCAGTGAAGGATTCAGAGGTCCCTACCATTTACCCTATCTGTTGCATCGGATGTGGAAAAAGATTGCCCGGTTGGCGGAAGCGTAGGCCGAGTCGGTCTAGCAGTGGATGGTGTCCTCCTGAGATGCCGACCCAACAGACTCGCTGAGAGGGTCAACTTTGACAGACAGCAACCGCCGTAAAAAGAACAAATCTACTCAAACCCTCCGCTTGAGCCCGGCGCCCATCATGTAAGTACTCGGTGGTGGCCAACGACCATCCCTCGCCCGGATCGACTCGGACGCTCACTACAGGAATATTGGTGCCACTAATTTCGCGATAGAGGCGCTGACACTCATCTCGTGTCCGCCCGGGGAGGAGGGTGGCACGGCTTACTGGAACATAATATACGTACCGAGGGACATCTCCGAGGTTTATCCCCACTCGTAGGGAGTCTTCATTCCCAATGTCAAAATGGAACCCATTCGTGGTCTGACCAGTTGCCACTCCCTTAGCGGGATTACTTCTCAGCAGTATGGCTTTTTCATCAATTGAGAAATCAGAAGATGGTCCGAATAAATTCCGAAGGAGCTGATTCAATCCTATCCGTATCTCGGCATCTACCGCAAATGGATAGCCTCCTTCAGCCGCTGTGTTCCCTGCATATCGCTCCCGCAGCACCTCAAAAATATCATCGGGCACCCGGAAGACCGATAGTTGATCCCAGGGCTTTTCGGCAATTGAACCACGTTGAATAGCTATCGTATCGGCGGCCGAACACCAGTCGTCTGTAGTATACAGGTCTGTCGAGCGATGCTTGCCATGGATCCGTGTGGGGTCGTAGCGCAGGCCCTGACTGGCTCTAATTCGCTCAGGTTCGAGCACCCCTAACGATGGGGACATGTATACCGTGTAGGTATTGCCGCCTATTTCCTCGGTTAATTTGTTCATGTAGTCCCCTCCAATACCAATGTAGATTTAGGTTAAGCGTCCCGTCACTTCTAAGACATATTGGGCGCGATCCTGGATACTCATCCGGGGTACCCGCAATAATGAATACCCGAGATCCTCGTAGGCACGCTCAAACGCCGCCCCGAGTTCCTGCTGGCGCGGACCATCATCAGGATCCCGAAAACGGCTTGCCTCGAACTGGAGAGGCTCAAAAACTAATACAGAAGAATAGCGCCCGACTAGCTTCGCCCTACTCAGGGCACTGAGCTCAACTGAGTTGCGCTCACAAAATGGTAGGGTGTCCGGCAGAGCCCTATCCCAGAATATAACTTGATTACGCGGCGCTGCATTTTCGACTTGGATTTTTTCGCGCAACACCTGCTTCGTGAAGTCCGCAGGGGCTTCACGCCATGGTGCCACCCTATCGGGCCGTTGACTGAGCAGCTTGAGGCGAGCACTCTGAGCGACCTCGTGGCGCACTGCGAACCCCCACTGCTCAAGTACGCTGATGACACTACTCTTGCCAGCCGATGGTGCCCCGGTTAGGACGACCCAAGGAGCAGGAACCGCGAGAGTCTCGAGGTCCGCAATAATTCGGTCACCCTCGCTCTGGTTCCCAGCACGTAGCTGTCCAGCCGACTGTGAGTTAGCTTCGGGATTCATATACCTCATTAATTGCAGTTGGCAGCGCCTCAATAGATTTTACCTGCAAAATCACATCCTCGCGGGGCGGGTTCGCGATTAAGACGCAATCGATCGAGGCGTTTTGAGCCCCTAGAAAATCATCTTCGTAGCTATCGCCGACATGTAACGCCGATTCCGCAGGTAGCTTGGCCGTATTTAGGGCATGCTCAAATATTGCTGACGAAGGTTTGCGCAAGCCGAACTCTGCCGAAGTATGCACGGCCTCGAAAAATCTGCGGATTCCTGCAAGCTCAAGATGCTTATGGACGATCTCGGGATAATGAGTGTTGCTTATCACAGCCATTCGATACTTGCCCGCTAGCCTGGCAAGCATACTCGGGAGCTCTGGAATATAGCTGATCCCCCTGCCCCATTCCCCCATGTAGATGGAAACTAAGCGATCCACATCAATGCTAGCCCCAAGTAGCCTCTCGAATGCATTCCCAACAGCAGCAAGCTTAAATTCTCGAAACCCATTATACTCCCTCTCTGTCTCTCGAAAGGCCTGACTCCATAAAGCAAGGAAAGTGTCTTGCGTAACCTCACATGTATTATTCAAGAACCGCAGAGTTTCGGGGTACTGCATTAGATTGCGATCACGTACATACCCGACGAGTGTTCCGAAAAAATCGAACAAAATGATTCGCTTTGAGTTCATCGTAATCCTTGATACCAAACCCGGAGCATATCGCGATAGCGGCCGTCCCGATCATGCCACTGCGTACGTCCATGTAGCGCACGAAAATTGTCAACAATCAAAGTCTCACCGGCTCTCAGCGCGACATAGTCAAGATTCGATTCGTCGTGGAGAAATGTATGGAGGGCATCAAACATCCGCTTCGCCATTGGGTTAATGACATTTCTATTATATTCATGCACCGAGTACACAATTCTCGTGATGAATTCGTAGGTCCCGTGAAACACGGCGGAATCCTGCGATTCATCCCCTCGGAGAACGGTATATATATCAGGGCGGAAGAGCATCAAGAACTCCTCCCTTCCAAACTCTTCGCGTAGAAAGTCGAATATTCGTTGCCCTGGGACAATAATATTGATGCCGCCTCCATCAGGGGCTGGAGTGAGACAATGCAGAGTTATGTACGCTGGTGGCTCGGAGCGAAATGCTCCGTCAGTATGTGGGCTTTGATGGCCCGAGTCCGACTGCGGTCGCCGTATGGTCGTGTCATAGTGACTCGCCGGGTCTGTTGTAAGCCTTACAAATCCGTTTTTATCGGCATGTTTATGAGAGCCGTCTATTCGACCCAAGATCGACTCAAGCCCTATCAGGTGATTCGCCACAGGCTCAGCCTCAGGTTTCTGCACCACCACATACCCAGTATCCTTCAATTGCCTGGTAATTACACCACGGGTGCCAAATTGGTCCTGAATTCGACCTGATAAATAAATCGGTTGTTCATTATTTACAAATGCATTCATGTGCCCTCCGGATGGCTAGTCCTGTGCAACTCTGACATATGGTGGATATCCGACTATCCTTCCAAGAATTCAGAAGAGGAGAGCCAAAAATGGATTAAATCACTTTCGGAACCGCCTGTGGGGCGTGCTCGCTGCACAATGAGTAGCCACCTATAGCTAATTGATTGATCCCTCGCGGGATCTCTTAAACGAGACTATTACCAATGCCGCAATCAGTGCACTCACAGGCAAAAGAAATCGATTGCCGAATGCCGAGCAGTGCCAGCAATGAAAGCTGAATATGGTGGTTATATGGGCGAGACATACACACAGGATGATAAGTGCGAATGGCCAAAGGGGCGTGGCCTTCATTCTCGATAAGGCCCAGGGAAGAAACAGTAGCGCACTACTAAACCAAATCAAGCCTACATTGGGGTCAAAAAGTTTTCGACCCCACCCCGAAATTAGAGTCTGCACTGATAACGAAGGGTCATAGAACTGCACCTCCCCGTTGCACATAAGAGGCATCCGCTGATTGATTGTGACTAGTGGCGATCCCCAGAAGTGGTAGTTATAAAAGAAGAAAGCAGAGGCAACTAGCGCCACAGCTAGGCCCGCACTTACGAAAGACCCTTTGCCAGGACGCTTCCCTAGGAATAGGGTCACCAGTATAAGTGGTAAAAAAAACACATTTGTTGGTCGGACAAACAAGGTCGCCCCCAGAAGAATCCCCCCAACCCAAGGAGCCCGCAATAGCGCGACCAGTGCAGCCATTACAAATGCTGTTATCATCAGGTCATACCCATAATGGGCGGAGTGCAGGATCAGCGGAGTCCCAAGGGTGACAACTAGGAGATCAAGGGAAGTAATCAGCCCTCCAACTAGCAAGACCTTAAGATATAGAATCGCACCCCAAGATATGAGCAGGAGGAGAAGTGGCACGAGAGTAAAGGCAGCCTCTCCTATCGCTACATAAAATGGCACAGTTATCAGAGACAGAAGCTGTCCATGCATCGGATAGAGAACACCGTTAACCCCTAGCGAATACACATCCTGCCAATAACACACCTCCTCTTCACGAGTTTTATCAAGAAGAGTTTTATGCATATCTTGATATCTTGCGTGATTAACAACACCTTGAGTGCTCAGGTCTC
>JBILUF010000091.1:0-8080 GCA_044371155.1 Bdellovibrionota bacterium | reverse complement strand
ATCATCCTCCCGTCCCGGCGATCTGCTGCTGAGACAGTTGCTGGTAGAACGCAGGTGCTCTCGGAGGCATAAGACATATGGAGCTTTTTATCAGTGTTTTTTTCTCGGTATTGGTAGCCTGGGCGTTGGTGGCGCCGCATCTGCGGCCCGCTACGACAGCGGAAAATCTTGACGCGTTGGGAGGAGTGCTCAACGCGTTACTAGAGCAGAAAACGCGCTGCATGCAGCTGCTAAAGGACCTGGAGCTGGATTTCTCTACTGGCAAGCTCGCTGACTCTGACTATTCCAGGATGAGGGATACGTTGACAGCTGAACTGGCGCAGCTTCTAACGAGGATCGATGAGTGTCGCGCCAGCTAGTATAGCGCTCGGTCGCACCGAGCCGATGGCCATATGCCCAGCTATCGCGTTGGCCGGGGTGTCAAAGCGCTTTGGGCGCCAGCAGGTGCTGCGAGATGTTTCGTGTAGCTTTGCACCACGGGAGCTGGTCTTGCTTGTCGGGGCAAATGGGGCAGGAAAATCAACCCTTCTCCGTATGTGCGTGGGGCTTCTGCGTCCAGACTCAGGAACCATAACTACAAATATCCCATCGAGGGCGATTGGCTACGTTGGGCATGAGCCTATGTTGTATGCGCACCTCTCGGTGCGTGAGAATCTTGAGCTCTTTGCTGGTCTACGGGGTGTTTCTAGTCGAGAGGCTGCGCCTGGTATTGCGGCCGCGCTGGATTGCTGGGGACTTGTGCCGCATGCTAGCAAAGAAATCAGTGAGCTCTCTCGGGGGTTGCAGATGCGGGCGGCCTTGGCACGCACCCTACACGCAAACCCGTCGATGCTCTTTTTGGATGAGCCCACATCGGCGCTTGATGAGAGTACAGTGGGTGCGCTGGGCGCCGCATTGCAAGCTATTGTCCATGCCGACCGTGTGGGAACTGTTGTGATGGCCACTCATGATATAGAGCGGGTGCGCTCATGGGCGACCCGGGTGATCTTGTTTGCTGACGGCCAGATTATGGAGGATTCTGCCACTTTGGTGCGAGCCGAGGTGTCGCAGAGCGAGGCGTGTGCCACCGTTATTACGCAGTATCAAAAGAGGAACAGGTAGTGAGAGAGCTACTGGTTTTATTGCGAAAAGATCTGCTAGTGGAGGCGCGGCGGCGAGAGGCACTCGCAACGTTGCTCTTTCTCTCCGTGTTGCTGGGGGTAGTAGTAGCTCTAGGGATACACAATTCATTTGTCCAACCGTCAGTAGTGTATAAGCTCACCCCCACCCTCTTTTGGGTGGTATTCATCCTTGCCGGCTCTGTATCTATCGGAAAGACAAGTGAGTATGATCAACAGCTGCGGGCTATTGATGGAGTGCTGCTCTCGGGTGTTTCGTATTCGACAATGTATGTAGCGAAGACTTTGAGTAACCTAATTATTATCCTTGTCGGACAGGTGGTCGCATTTTTCACCTTTGCCCTCCTTCTGAACGTCGATGTCTCCGCCATTTTTGGTGAGTTTATGGTGGTGGCACTAGGGGTCGTTGTCGCATATTCGAGCCTGCTTACCTTGCTGTCAGGTATCGCAAGCTCCTCTCGGTTGCGCGCGCTTCTTTTGCCTCTTATTGCTTTGCCGCTAATGTTTCCTCTGTTTTTTTGCGCGGTCGAGATATGCGGAGAGCTGTTTGCCAATCGACAGGTAGCGTGGGATTCGGTGTGGGTGTCGTTGCTGCTGGGGCTTGATGTTGTGTATTTTGTGTTGGGCTTAAATCTTTATGAGTACGTTATCCGAGACTAGTAGCCGCTCCTCCTTGAGAGTTGGGCAGGCAATTCTTGCGTTGGCGGCTATAGCGATGCTGATTGCGCTCTACCTGGTGTTCATGGCGGTTCCAAATGAACGGATGATGGGGCCAGTGCAGAGAATCTTTTATTTCCATGTGGGAAGTGCGTTTGCCTGCTACTGCTCTGTAGCAGTAATGCTCATTGCAGGGCTGTGGTATCTAGCGACTCGAAGCTCACGAGCCGATGCGGTGCAAGAGGCTGCTAGTGAAGTCGGGCTGGTCTTTTGCACTATTGTGCTTGTGAGTGGAATGATATGGGCCAAGGCTGCATGGAATATTGCGTTTAGCTGGCGCGAGCCACGATTGGTAAGCTTTCTCTGTCTGTGGCTTATCTTTGTGGGGGTTGCGATGTTGCGCCGATTCGGAGATCGAGAGCGCATTGGTGCTCACTCGGCCGTTCTTGCGATTCTGGGTGCCATCACAGTGCCGGTTGTCGTGTATTCAGTAAAGTTTTTGTCGCATGTAGGGCAGCTTCACCCGGTGGTAGTAGAGAATCGAGGATTAAAGGATCCGATGTTCCAAACTGCATTCCTCTATTGCAGCTTAACTCTTGTGCTGCTGCAGTTTGTCTTTATCTGGTTACGATACCGGGTGGCTTGTGTGGAATCTGATATCAATAATCGGGGGTGAGTATGAATGAAGTGCCGGATACTTTTAATAGTTTGTTTTGGGGATACTCGGCAATCTGGGCGATTATAGTGGTATACCTAGTCTCCATTCTGCGACGGGTGAGCCGCCTTGAGCAACGATTGGCAGAGGAGAAGCCATCGCACTCATAAAATCAGCGGGGGGCAGCAAGTCGCCTAAGGCGAGCAGCAGTTAAGGCGAGCAGCCATAATAGTCACCTGTGCGGGACCTTATTGTCCTTCAAGCACCTTGCCCATCGTACGGATAGCCGCTTGTAGCTGATGTTCCTCAACTGCAGCACTGATTCGGATGTAGTTGGGGTATGGTCCAAAAGCGCCGCCTGGTGCAACTCCAACGCCGCGCTCCAGGAGTTTCTTGGCGAAGTCGATCGAGTCGGTGATGCGGGGGTGTCTTGCAAAGATGTATATTCCCGCCTCGGGTGGCATGAATTCGAATCCAAACATCCGTAGTTCTTGGATAAGCACGGTGAGCCTACGCTGCCAGATCTCTCGGTTCGTCGAGAGAATCTGCTCCTTGGCTTTTAGGCAAGCAATGCCCGCTTCCTGCACCATAGGCGGGCAGCTGGTGGTGGTAAGTTGGATGAAGCGGGTTAGCTCTTTTACGATATCGGCAGGGGCCACCATATATCCAAGTCGAAGCCCTTCCAGATTAAACTCCTTTGAAAATGACCGCAGCCTAATTCCCGAGAGCTTAGGAATTTTACGGAAGGCCAAATCGCGATAGGCCTCATCGTGAATCATGAAAGCCCCTTTGCTCTGGGCCTGTTCGACAAGCTGAGCAACATGCCCATCGGGGTAGCAGGAGCTGGTGGGATTGAGTGGATTGCACAGGATGAGCGCCGTATCTTTCTCAAAGGGCACATCGCGGAGCTCCCAGTTCTGCTCTAGGGTGGTTTTTAATACTGTAATCTCAAGCCCTACCTCTTGAGCCATTAGCGGATAGGCAGGCCAGTAGGGCGCGGGGAGAAGGAGTTTGGCTCCCCGCTTTTTGAGAAGGTTCATCAATCCGTATAACAAAAGCTTTGAGCCCGAGCCGACGATGACTTCATCACGAGTACAGCGTTCCCGCTCGGCGATAAGACTTCTTAGAGAATCAAGCCCGGCCGGTGGCCCGTAGGCCGAGGGGGCAGTAGTGGCGTATTTCTTTAGGGCTGCCAGGGCGGCATCTGGAACGGGGAGCCCGGTGCTGCCTCCGTGAAGGCGGGTAATCTTCTTTCCGCTGCGGGTAAGCTCTGCCACTCGCTCAGAGAGTTCAAAGAACTCTTTTGAATCACTACTTACAAACATACACCTTTCAACAGAATAGCTGGCTCGAGGCACTACAACCGTTCAAGATGCTATGTACCATCTTTCTGCCGTCCGCTGAAGGGAGTGGATGGTAATCCTTAGGGAGAGCGACCTCTTTGTGCCTAGTATGGCCCTCGCTGCCGCTAGGGCCTGTCGGGGCTCTCGAAAACTAGGGTGCTTTGGGTGTATATACCCTCATTAAGACCTCAATCATGCCCCACTATGGAGACCCCACGATGATAAAGACTGTTGGTTTTGCAGCCCAGAGTGCCACCTCACCGCTAGCACCGTTTATCTTTGAGCGCCGTGATCCTGGCGCCACCGAGGTGCAGCTTGAGATCTTGTATTGCGGAGTATGTCACTCAGATATCCACCAGGCGCGTAATGAATGGGGGGGATCTGTGTTCCCGATGGTGCCTGGGCATGAAATTGTGGGACGTGTAGTGCAAGTGGGGCCAAAGGTTAGCGCCTTTAAAGTAGGCGACCTAGCGGGGGTAGGCTGCTTTGTCGATAGCTGCCGCACCTGCCCAAGTTGCCAAGAGGGCGACCAGCACTACTGTGAGAACCATGTTTCGTTTACCTACAACGGCACGGAGCAGGATAAGAAGACCCCGACGTATGGTGGATACTCATCAGCGATTGTTCTAGACGAGCGGTATGCCCTTAAAGTGCCCACGAGTTTAGATCTTTCGGCGGTGGCACCGCTGCTCTGTGCAGGTATCACCACTTATTCGCCGCTGCGGCATTGGAAGGTGGGCAAGGGGCACCGGCTTGGCGTAATTGGACTTGGCGGCTTGGGGCACATGGCGGTTAAATTTGGTGCTGCCTTTGGCGCCGAGGTAACGGTTCTCAGTACATCCCCTTCCAAGGCCAATGACGCTGAGCGTCTGGGTGCTCATCAATTTGTGGTGAGTAAAAACGAGGCTGAGATGCAGAAGCTAGCGGGGAAATTTGACTTCCTCCTTGATACCGTATCAGCCGATCACGATCTGAATTTGTATCTCAACCTTTTGAAGCGCGATGGCACCCTAATCCTAGTAGGAGTACCGACGCAACCACTTGCAGTGCACCCTTTCTCGATAATTCCGCGTCGTCGCAGGGTCGCAGGCTCTATGATTGGTGGTATCCGCGAGACTCAAGAGATGCTCGAGTTCTGCGGAAAGCATGGGATTGTCTCCGATGTAGAGGTGATTCCGATGCAGCTAATCAATCAGGCATTTGAGCGCACCATCAAAGGTGATGTGAAGTATCGGTTTGTGATCGATATGAAATCACTCGCGCAGTAATCTGAGTTGCGCGTTTGTTATCGCTAGCTGAGCTCCTCACCTGCTTCGGCGGAGCTGTCTGGGGTGCTTAGGCCGTACTCCTTTATCTTGTTAAGGAGAGTTTTGTAACTGACCCCTAGTATCCGGGCGGCTTTTGATTTATTGCCGCGGGTTTGTTCCAGCACTTTTAGGATTACCTCAGTTTCTGCTGCTTGTGCTGCACGATGGGAGATCTCTGAGAGGCTAATAGCCGCGTCACTTAGAGCGCTAAAGTCGACTTTGAGCTCAATCCCCAGATGCCGCGGGTGGATGACGGTATCTGCTAGGATCACAGCCCGCTCGATTACATTTTCAAGCTCACGGGCATTTCCAGGCCAATGGTAGGCCAAGAGAAGGTCCGAGGCGGTAGGATCGAGTGGGAGCCTTTCGCGCCCCTGCTTGGCGCAGAAGTAATCGATGTAGGACTCCGCAAGCATTGCAATGTCCGCTTGGCGTTGTCGCAGCGGTGGAATAGTAAAAGTCACCACCGCTATACGGTAGTAAAAGTCATCACGCAGGCTGCCAGAGCTCAGCGCTGTCTCGATATCGATGTTTGTAGCACACACCACCCGAGGAGTTACCCGAATTAGCTCCGGTGAGCCTAGCGGCCGAATCTCCTGTTCCTGCAAAGCGCGCAGAAGCTTTACCTGAAGCTGAGCTGGCATATCCCCAATCTCATCGAGGAATATCGTTCCCTCGGAGGCGATTTGAAATAAACCTACACGGTTTTGCGTAGCACCGGTAAATGCACCAGCTGCGTGACCAAAAAGCTCGCTCTCTAAAAGCTCCGGGGGAATTGCGGCACAGTTTACCGCTACGAACGGTTTTTCACGTCGAGCGCTCTGCTCATGGATAAACCGGGCCAAGAGCTCCTTGCCGGTGCCGCTTTCGCCGAGAATTAACACCGAACTATCGACCCGTGCTACCTTGCGAGCCTGCGAGATAATCGCATGCAACTTTTCATCCTGCGACAGGAACTGCCGCTCGCGTCGGGTCATAAGACCAGCGCTGCGATCAACGATCCTCTTGTGTTCAATCACCTCTTTGATGATGCGGCTAAGATGCTCGGGCTCAAATGGCTTGGTGATGAAATCATTCGCACCATGTTTCATCGCCTGCACTGCGATTTCGACTGAGCCAAAAGCTGTCATCAGGAGAAACGGGACACTAGGCGAAACAGCGCGCACCTCTTTTAAAAGCTCGATGCCGTTTTTTTGCGGAAGTTTAAAATCTGCCAGAATGCAGGCGTAGCTGTGTGACTGCAGCGCCGGAAGGGCTGCCTCAGCCGAGGCAAAAGCATCAACGTGATACCCCTGTGTCTGCAACAGAGTTGCTACCACCTCGCGCAGGGTATCGGCGTCTTCAACGAGTAAAATACGGTGGGACATATCCACCAGCCCTACTATTCAAGAATAGGGCCAGGCGATGAAGTTAATGCGGGGTAAATAAATCAGCAGGTTACGATTGTCCCCTGGGGGGAGCCTGCCATTTGTTGCACGGTGAGTCAGAAAATATTTCCTATTAATTGCAGAGGGCTAAAAGGGGAGCATAAAAAACGCATAGGGCGCATTCGAATGAACGAGTGCGCCCTACTGGTATTCCGTCCTTTGCGGCTAGTTCAGGTGAATTGGGTGAATTGAGGTCTCTCCGGTCTTAGCGATATCCATCACCCTTGATGGCTCTTTATCGAGATTGGTTGAGGGCTCAGTGCCAGCCGGATAGGTCATCGCCGTTGCAAATCGCTCCCCCTGTATGCTTGTGATCCCTGGCCTATCGAGGATTTTATCAAGGCCCATGCCCCGTCCTAATCCATTTCCAGCATCGGGAGCTGTTTGTAGGGTTGTGACTCTCGCGCCACCGAGAATGGTGACAGCGACCTCAGATACCACCTCACTCAAACGAGCGGTGTGCAGAAATCCCTTTGAGTTAAGCGAGGCATCTTGAAGCGGGTTAATCGCTGTCTCTGTGGCTGGCGCAGCTTGAGGCCTATCAACTAACTTAACCATCTTATTTCCCCCCGTTTGATACATCTGCTGAAGAGGCTTACACCTCCCCTCCTATTTAGATTCGGACAGGGGGGGTGTTTTGCTTCAGCTTTTTTTCATAGGGGAAGTGTAAGGTTTCCTTGGGCTCCTAATCCACTGAATTCATTAAAAAAAGCATTCAATTAGGCCGAATGCTCACTCTGCTCCAATGGGCGGCACCGGAAGATCGAAGAGATCCTTTACCTTAGCGTAGCTGATCCCACCGAGGCGGGCGATCGAGGCGATACGCGAGTAATCCACCCGACCATTTTTATAGGCCTCTTTATCGATGTGCGCCAAAACAATCCGGCCAAAGACGGCGACAGTTGATCCAGGGCCGCCATCGCCGATCTCGACTGACTTGTAGAGCTCACACTCAAACTGCACCGCTGCTTCTTTCACTCGCGGTGCCTTCACCTTCAACGCTGGTAATGCAGTGAGCCCCACTTTTTCAAATTCACTTACGCCGTAAGGATACGTGGCCGCGCAGTGCACCAGCGGCTCGATAAGCCACTCATTCGCTGAGTTCACCACAAATTGCCCGGTCTCTTGTATATTTCGCAGTGTGTCTTTGATTTCTCCTGTGCTTTTGCGTGCCACTGAGATCATGAGACACGGGGGATTGCTAGCGACAGCATTGAAAAAGCTAAAGGGGGCTAGATTTGTAGAGCCGTCCTTCCCGATGGTGCTTACGAATGCAATTGGACGTGGCACAACTGCGCCGGTGAGGAGTTTATACATCTCTTGTTGTGAGATCTGGGCGGGATCGATCGTGGTTAGTTCGCTAAAGGGGGCATCGATCTTATCGCCCGGTTTCCAGTGAGGATTGGGGGAGGTCATACGTTCGCTTTTAGAGAGAAAGCATTCGCTCAATCTTTTTTGAGCGTCTTCACGCGAGCATGGGTTCGAATCCCCCTACCACCGGGTCCAGGATCACCTGGCCGTCATGCGAATCCTGGCTTTGCCAGGTTCGCATAGGTAATAAAACTGGCGGAGA
>JBILUF010000090.1:0-8085 GCA_044371155.1 Bdellovibrionota bacterium | reverse complement strand
ATCGAAGAATTGGCAGCCCAGGAGGCAGAGAAGGAGACGGCCAGGGACCAGAAGCTAAATGCTAGAATCGACCAGATTACAAAGCTGAATACCTTTGAAACGAAACTTGAAGCCCTAGATGGGCTCACTCAAGATGAGATGGCTCAGCTACGAAAGCTGTATGGAGAGAAGTTCAAGGATCCGGCCGGCAATCCAGGTAATCTTGACGAGTATATGCGTGAGCGCTCCAAGATATCTAGCCCTGAACTCTCTGAGCGTGAGCGGGCTAAAGTCCTAGAGGCATACCTTGCTGGCGATCCGGTACTTGGTAAGGCATATCAGATCTATTATCGAGCAGATGGAGTGACCTGGGATTCGGCGGCCGCCACCATCGGGCAGATCTACTCCAACGCTTCTCCAAAGGAACGAGCGGCGATAGTGGATGCGTACAATCAAATTCCTAATAAGGCTGAGCAGCACCGCGACTTCTGGACTATGGCGAACTATGAGCTTGATCCAGCGGCTGTGGCAGCGATGAAAAAGCTGCCTACGGAGTAGCGCAGCGTACCAGACGGGTCTTTTTGGTACAGCATGATTGCTGTCAAATTGGCCCCATTCGGAAGGTGCGTCCCTATCAAGAGCGGATTGCTGGTCTCTGGAACGATCGGGCCAGGATTAAGCTCTTGAGCCTAGTTTTAACCCCGCAGCAGCTCCAACTGAGGACTCGTAGCGGTTCATAGAGTAGCTAGACCTAAACACGGCAGGGAACCTTTACACGGTTTCAAATAAGGTGGAAGCTGGCCCAAAAAAATAACGGGCCAGTTAAACGTGTCCATAGTCATTGATTGCCATGTCCATCTTTATCCCGCCTATGACGAGGGGGCGCTGTTTGATGCGGCGCTTAATAATCTCAACGCACTTACTCCAACGGCACATAAGGCGATCCTTTTAGTCGAGCGCAGCGATTGTGACCGCTTTGCAACCCTACAGGCTGGCAGTTCCGTGCCGAGCGGATTTGAGCTTTCAACGGTGGATGCCATATCGCTCAAGCTAACCTCGAAAACCTCTGGAGACTCTTTGCTAGTTATCGCCGGTAGGCAGATCGCAACCCGCGAGCGCTTGGAGGTGTTGTCTTGGTGTAGTCAGTCTCAAATTCCTGATGGACTCGCGTTTAATGAGACTATCGCTGCTGTGCGGCAGGTAGGTGGCGTTCCTGCGCTCGCGTGGGCTCCAGGAAAGTGGTTTGGCGCTCGTGGTGCGCTTATCCAAGCCGCGATAGCTGACCAAACTTGCCGCCCCTTAATGCTCTGTGATACCACCCTAAGGCCCGTTGGCTGGCCTACGCCGCCACAGTTTCTGGAGGCGACGCGGCTGGGGATTCCCGTTATGGCTGGCACTGACCCACTTCCGATGGCCGGAGAGGAGCAGCAGGTGGGGCGATTTGCAGTGCTATTTGAGTGCACCGAGGCCCTGGATACAGGAGAAAAGTTGCGCGAGTTTCTCGCAAATCCTCCAAGCCAGCAGGTCCTACGCGGTGTACGAAATGGGCCTCTTACGTGGCTCTATCGCTACGGCTCTTTTATGTTGTGTAGGCGGTAGACCCCTCCAGGAATAAGTTTTGTGTGGTGAAAAGGAACTCGGTGATTAACTCAATAACCCTTCTTGGCTCATCGTCGGGAAGAAACGCAGGGGATGCCGCTTTGATCGCTGGTATCATCGACTCAGTGGATGCCGCGGTAGGGAGAAAAGTTATCTGGGAGATCCCAACAATTAAGCCTTCCTACATCCGGGATAATTATCGTGGCATTACCCGCCCTATCTCGATGCTACCATGGGCCGGATCGGTAAAGATGCTAGGAATCCCTACCTATCGCTCGATTCATCGCACCGATATGAGCCTTATCTTTGATGCGATTTTGTTTGATCGGGCGCTTTATAACCCTCTTTTTAATTACCTTTCCACTGTTTCTCTGTTGCTGCCTGCTGCCAAGCGCAAAGGGAAGCTGCTGGGATATTTTAATGTTGGCGTTGGCCCAATCACCACTCCAGCGGGCTCTAAGATGCTCCAAAAGCTCTCAGATGAGATGGATTTTATCACGGTGCGCGACCAGGACTCATACCGAATCCTGCAAGAGATAGGGGTTAAAAATCCCAATATCTTAGTTACCGCTGATGCCGCGCTCAATATGGCAGGTTCCTCTGAGGAGCGGGTTGATGAGATTCTAGGATCGATTGGCTTTAATCGTAGCGAGCAGATCCTGGCTATAAACCTAAGTAAGTATATCGACACCTGGGCGGGTGCTGGCACAACACCCATGGGCAAGGAGCGATTTGCCAAAACCTATGCCGCGGCACTCGATCGGGCGCTTGAAAAGATTCAAGCGCCGGTGTTGTTTGTCTGTACTCAGGTGCATGATGTGCCGCTTACGAAAATGGTGATGGAGCTTGTTACCAAGGCTCCAAAGAAAGGGATAATCACCAACGAGCGATATAACCACTACGATATCAAAGGGGTGCTCGGAGCTGTCTCGCTGCTCTGTGGCATGCGGCTACACGCAACTATCCTTGCCTCAGCCTCGCTGACTCCGGTGTTAGGTCTGCCGCATCAGCCAAAGGTGATCCATTATTTTCGCACTATTGATCTTGAGGATCGTATCATCACCTTTAAGGATTTTACCGAGGAGAGCTTTGGTGAGTTTATCGTCAAAGGATGGGAGCAGCGTGCCAAGATAAGAGCTACCCTTGAAAGAAAAGTGCCACAGAATAAACAGCGAGCACTCCGTGCAGCCGAGCTAGTCGCGGCACTCGATCGCGGTGAAGCCGTAGATACTGCTATTCGTGGTCTTTCCTCTGCGGCGTAGCAGGACGACACAAACTCAAGGCCGCCCCATAGGATTTGGCCGCATAGGCAACATAGAATTTTGATCTGAGCAGATGTCGCGGTATACCAGAAATGACCATCCCATGCGGACTGGATGACGGCTAGAGCCCAAGCTTTGAAAGCACAGCCGAGTCGGTAGGCATCTTTATCACCTCATCCCGACCAAAGTTCACCCCTGGGAATTTAAGCTGCCTTAGGTCTAGGGCCTCTGCCTGATGTTTTGAGACTATCATGCATTCAAATTGCTCGTTGCTTTCAAGATTATTGGCAAGGAGCACCTTATCGCGGCGCCTCTCCGTATCACCCTTATAACCCAGAGCCCATTTAATTTTCCCGCCGACATTTGCTGCAACCACCTCCATGACGGTATCGTCAGCAAGCCCCTCTTTCTCACTTTTCGGCACCTGTCGTATCGCTCGGAAATAGACCCCTTCCCCGGGATTTATAGTCCTAAATGCGCTCTCATTAGTACCCAGATCGCTCTCGAGGCGAATTGCAACCTCATCTCCTTTGATGCGAAACCGGGTGTTGTAGGCTGGATCGACGTAGGTGGTGTCACCATCGATACGGGAGTACAGACGACACCCGTGCTCTCGACTAGAGGTGTTTGGAATTAGACCCAGTGCTAGCACGATGCAGGCTGCGGTAGCTGCGGTTACGACTCTACCGATCTCGGAACTTCTCATATTCGTGAACACTCCCCCCCCATCCAGAAAACATCCTGGGCGTAAGGATACAGAACGCCTTACGCTCTCCCGATTTAAGTATCGGCTTGAGTCCCCTAGGAGCTGAAGTGAAATTTGGCATAAGGGGACTACGAGATACTCGTAGTCCTGCGATGCGCCTGATTGTAGCCGATGGGGTATCGGCTCAATCCCTTTCCCTGCCTATTATTCCGCTGATTCCTCGTCGTTGCCCCCCATGTTGTATTCATGCAGTTTGTTCCTGAGGGTTCGAATACTTATTCCGAGTAACTTGGCCGCCTGGGTGCGATTGTCCCCGGTGGACTTTAAAGTCTCTAGGATTAGTGCCCGTTCCATCTCCTGCACGGTGGTGCCGGAGCGAATCATGAGTCCATTTGGCTCGGTGTTGTATGCGCTTGATGGGAGAATTTCCTTTTCAATCGCCGCTCGCAGGCCGCTCACAGCTGGGATGCTGCCCAGTGCGGAGGTTGCCCCTAGCCCAAGCATAAAATCAGACTCCTTCGGTGCTGCACCGCGGGAGAGGATGGCTGCACGCTCCACCGCGTTTTGAAGCTCTCGAATATTTCCAGGCCATGGGTGCGACAGAAGCGCTGCAAGCACCTCAGGTGCAAGGCTTGGAGCTCCCTCGCCCAGGAACTGTCGCATAAAATGTTCAATCAAAAGCTTGATGTCACTTGGCCGCTGTCGCAGCGGTGGTAGGGTGATCGGAATCACATTGAGCCGGTAGTAGAGGTCAGCTCTAAACTGCCCACTCTTGGCCATCTCTTCAAGATTACGGTTGGTGGTAGCAAGTACCCGCACATCGACTGAGATCGGCTCTTTGCCGCCGACTCTATCTACCTCACGCTCTTGTAATACACGCAGGAGTTTAGCCTGTAGCAAGACATCCATCTCTGAAATTTCATCGAGCAGGATAGTGCCGCCATGTGCAAGTTCAAACTTTCCAATCTTGCGTGCTTGCGCGCCTGTAAACGCCCCCTTTTCGTGTCCGAAAAGCTCACTTTCGAGCAGGGTCTCGGGTAATGCCGCGCAGTTTACGGCGATAAACGGCTGCTGCACCCGCGAACTCGCAGTGTGAATAAACCGAGCTATAAGCTCCTTACCAGTTCCTGATTCGCCTTGAATCAGCACCGTTGCGTCGCTCTTGGCAACTGCCTCCGCTACCTCAAGAATACGAATCATCAAGGGATCGTTCGTAACGATCGGGCGACCCCGCTGTGCTTTGCGTCCTTGTTTGCGGAATAGGCGCACTTCCGGGCTTAGCACCCGTTCCACTACGCGCAGCAGATCCTCTCCAGAAAATGGCTTGGTAATAAAATCTGCGGCACCTGCCTGCATCGCCTCCACCGCCTGGCTGATGGTGCCATGCGCTGTGATCATTATAACAGGCACTCCGAGCTCGCGTTTTTGAACAGTAGCCAAAAGCTCCTGCCCAGTCATCTCGGGCATCCGCTGATCGGTGATGACGAGGTCAAAGGCCTCACGCTCCAGGGTGTCGCAGGCGGCTTTGCCATCTGCCACCACGGTTACCTCGTAGCCATTCCGCTCGAGGGTCGCTGCAATAGCGAGCTGCATCTGAGGATCATCATCTGCCACTAAAATCCGCGCTTCAACCGACATAACCTACTCCCTGTAAAATCCTGAGCCTACCGCTTGAACTGAATCGTAAAAATCGCACCGTTATCATTCCTTGCCTCGATCGTCCCGCCGTGTTGCTGCACGATCCGCTTTACGATCGCCAGTCCCAGACCGGTGCCTTCGTTGCGAGAGGTGACAAACGGCTCAAAGAGCCTTGGAAGAACCTCGGCTGGTATGCCAGGACCCTTGTCACGAATCTCGATTATCAACTCATCTTGCCTTGTGCCATCGCAGCGCACGTTGATTGATCCGTTAAACTTCATGGCTTGCAATGCGTTTAGGAGAAGGTTGTGTAGCATTCGCCGAAGGCTATGCTCATCCCCTGGCATGAACGGGGCACCATGGAGGTCAAGATGAGTTGAGACCCGCCCCTTGTGGAGTGGCTCAATCAGAGCTATCTGCTCATGCAATAACGCATGTATATTCACCGGAGTGAGCAGCTTTGGCTGCTCCTTGGTAAAGTGGAGTATGTTTGATACCACATGCTCGATACTAACGATTCCAGTATCAATTTGATCGACAAGCTTTACGGAGGCTGGGTTATTCCGCACATCCTCGCGCAGCAACGATACAAACAGCTTGATTGCGCCTAACGGATTTCGCACCTCGTGAGCGATAGCAGCAGCGGTTTCCCCCAGTGTCGCAAGGCGTGCGGCCCGCTCAATCTCGCGCTCCTTCTCCTGAAGTTGCTCCCGAAGGGAGTGAATCTCCTCTTGGAGCTCGTTGTGGTGCTCCTCAAGCCTCGCACTCGCCTCGTTGAAGCGAGCAAAGGCGTCAGCCAGAAACTGTCCCTCATGAGTTGTGGATAATTCAAGCAGTGCTGTTTTCATCGTGCAGCCCCCCGCTCTTTCCACTCAAACTCCTCCGCTGCGGCAATTAAGAGAGATAGCCAGGGATCAGAGGGAGGATAGCGTGTTTCGGATTGGGTGCGGATTGTGCGCACTCCCTCCTTATCCCCCTTCTCGATAGCCCCTCGGATCAGTATGTAATCAGTCCAGCTATCCAAAAATGCATCTGGAAAGTCCTGTCGACCTCGGGTCAGAAATCGGGCGGCGACGGCGAAGGAGTTCTGATCTGCCGCTATCCGTCCCAGCAGTCTAAGACCTTCAGCTGCACGCTCATGAGTGAGCGGGATGCGCTCTAGGCTCGCTCGGGCAGCATCGTATTTGCCTAGCTCGACCTGCACCTTTCCCAAGAGAAAAAAGATCTCGGGCTTGCTTGCGGGATCGGCCTCAGCTAATGCCTGATCATATTTCTCTGCGGCCGGTGCGAAAGAGCGGGAGTCCGATAGAGCCTCACCCCAGAGCGCATATACTTGTGCCCGTAGCGGACTGGGCTGTTGCAAAAGGCGCAGAGCTTTTTCCACCTGTAGAATCGCTAGCTCGGCACGACCTTCCTGGTGCTGAATGATGCCGCTACCAAGGTGGACACGGGCCTGCTCGATTGGGGACAGACCGCCCTGACGGAGCGCCCCGTCGTACTCCTCGAGTGCTTTATCCGGTAGGCTTAGCGCCCAAGCACTTTTGGCCGCGGCTATTCGGGCTTGAGTGGTGGTAACGCGTTTTGGAAGCTTCTCGTAGCTGACAAGTGCAGCCATATATTCGCCGGAAGCGGTTTGCCGCTGCACGTCAATTGGATGTTGGCCCCAGGCCAAGGTCGGAACAAGTCCGCCCATCGCCAGTGCAGTTGAAATTAGCTTGTGAGTGCGTTGATATCCCATCGGTCACTCTCCTTGTAGTTGGTTAAGGGTAGTGCCAAGTCTTACTCAAGCAGACCTTCAGGTCGTAGCCCATCGGGGCTACCCTGGGAGGATATGCGGAGCACCTCAATGCGCTGCTCAAGCCCTTTCTTCTTAATCTTCTCCACGAGGGTGGTGCGATTAAGCTTGAGGAGTTTTGCCGCTGCTTTCTTATTCCAGTTAGTGCGCTCCAGAGCCCGAGTAATCAGAGTGGTCTCTAGCTCATCAATGCATGCGTTAAAATCGACTCCGTCAGAGGGAAGATCAGCGAGTGCGGGCATAGTCCCCGTTGAGTCCGCTGAGTCTCGATCAAAAGCAATGTACCCCGGTAGATCGCCTGAGCCGATCGAGTTGGATTCAGCCAGAATTGCCAAGCGCTCAATCAGATTCTCAAGCTCCCGAACGTTCCCTGGCCACCGGTACTCAACCAAACGCGCCATGCACTCCGTGGAGAACTCAATCTGTGGCCGACCGATTGACCGGCAGGCCCGTTCCATGAAGTAACGTGCCAAAAGCGAGACATCGTCTCCACGGTCACGTAATGACGGTAGTTCGACAGGGACCACCTGGAGTCGGTAGTATAAATCCTCTCGGAAGCGACCGGCCTTTACCTCCTCGCGCAGGTCTTTATTGGTGGCGGCAATCACCCGCACATCAACATCGACAAAGCGGGTGGCTCCAACGGGCTCCACTTTCCGCTCCTGAAGCACACGTAGGAGCTTTACCTGCAAGCGTGGGCTCATCTCGCCGATTTCATCGAGGAAGATGGTGCCGCCGTCAGCCATCTGGAAGCGGCCGATTTTCGCTGCCACCGCTCCAGTGAATGAGCCGCGCTCATGACCAAAAAGTTCGCTTTCAAGAATGTCTTCGGGGATAGCGCCGCAATTTACAGGGACTAATTTACCGGTGCGACCACTGAGCTTATGGATGGCGCGGGCGATGAGCTCCTTGCCAGTGCCGCTCTCACCAAGGATAAGCACGGTCGAGTTTGTGCGTGAAACCTTGGAAACAAGGCCAAACACCCGCTGCATCGGGCTGCACTCGCTGACGATGCCAGCAAATGAAGCCTGTCGCAGGTTCGACTGAATCTGAGGTGGGCTATCGATTAAACCTTCAGTAGAACCACTGGTCGCAAATTGTTGAGT
>JBILUF010000043.1:0-10523 GCA_044371155.1 Bdellovibrionota bacterium | reverse complement strand
AAACTACTTCGTTGCAGCCGGGATGAATTCAATCGGCATCCTCTCAGCCGGAGGACTGGGACGGGTGATAGCTCACTGGCTCGCTCACGGGACGCCTGATGTAGATATCACCGGAATGAATATCGATCGATTTCACAAATACCAGGCCAACCGCGAATACCGCAGCGCACGTACGATTGAATCCCTGGGCTTGGTGTATAAATGCCACTATCCGACTAAAACAGCCGAAACAGCGCGAGATGCCAAGCGCTCTCCGTTCCACGACAGATTGGCGGCAGCTGGAGCATATTTCCGTGACGTAAGCGGCTGGGAGAGCCCGGACTGGTATGCTCCTCCTGGCGTTCCCGCCAAGGTAGAGCGTCTCTCATGGGGCAGGCAGAACTGGTTTCCCTACTGGCAGGCAGAGCACCATGCAGCTCGCACAGGGGTGATCGTGATGGATATGAGTTTTATGTCTAAGTTCTTGGTGCAAGGACGAGATGCCGGAAGCACTCTAGACTACATCTCGGCCAACAAGGTAAACGGCCCGAGCGGCATGATTACCTATACGCAGTGGCTCAATGACTCGGCAAAGCTCGAGGCCGACCTCACCGTCACAAAGCTCGATGATGATAGGTTTATGGTGGTGGTAACTGACACGATGCACCGGCATGCCGAGACCTGGCTCCGGCGTAACACCGCACCCGAGGCGCATGTAGTTATCACGGATGTGACTTCAGGCTTTGGGCAGCTAAATCTACAGGGACCCCGCTCGCGGGAACTTCTGCAGTCTATAACGACAGAGGATCTCTCCAACGAAGCGTTCCCCTTTCGTGCCGCCAAAGAGATCGATATCGGCTATGCGCGGGTGCTGTGTATCCGAATCACCTACCTGGGAGAACTTGGGTATGAACTTTATATTCCGGCTGAGCAGGCGGTGCATGTCTATGATCGAATTGTATCTGCCGGGCAACGTTTTGGGTTAGTTCATGCAGGACTCAAAGCACTCGCTAGTTTGCGGCTAGAGAAGGGGTATCGAGATTACGGCCATGATATCGACAACACCGATAATCCATTTGAGGCAGGGCTGGGCTTTGCCGTCGACCTAAAGCGCTCAGAAAATTTTATTGGTCGCAAGGCCGCCGAGCAGCTCAAAGCAACGGCTCCGTACACAAGGCGGCTTGCTCAGGTACTAGTATCAGATCCTGCGCCGCTGCTTTATCATGCTGAGATAGTATACCGGAACGGCACTCCGGTGGGCTACGTACGAGCAGGGTCATACGGACATACCGTGGGTGGAGCGGTGGGACTATTCATGATTGAAGCGGGCGCGCCAATTGATACGCGCTATATCGAAAGTGGTGTGTGGGAGGTGGATATTGCAGGAAGACGATACCCCGCAACGATTTCCCTTAAACCGCTCTATGATCCGGAAATGAAGAAGATAAAAGTTTGAGCGCCAACAGAGCTATCATTGACTACTGTTGTCCCTGGATCGCCTCTAGGAATTTTCTGCGAATCTCCTCGCGTCGTTCGGCCAGCTCACTATCGCTGCCATCGCCGGCGGAATCCGCCAGGGTGGGGTTCCCGCGACTCTCGGCCCGTAGCTGCTCTTTGTTCTCACCGCCTGTCCATGATACTGACGATGTGACTTTCGCTGATTTATACCAGAGCTTCACCGAGTCCTCTGGATTGTTAAACGCTAGCAGCACCGCCTCTCTGACCTCTTTCGGATACTTATCAATTAGCGTTGGCTTTGGTTGTGGCTGCTCCAAAGCGATCGGCTGGGATACGTTTAGCATCTCTGATACAGGCTGCCCGGCCTGCGCTGGAGCTGCGGATGCACCTTTAGTCTGAGCGCCTAGAACATCATAATCCGCCCGTTGGGAGAACGCTGGCGTAGTGCCGGAGGTATCGACAAAACTGGCCACCACGACAAGTGTCACCGACCCCAACGCAGCCGCTCCTAGCCCAATCCAAGACTTGGTGCGATAAGCAGCCCAGCCATCCTTGCGCTTAGCAGGGGGAATTAACGGATACCTCCCCTTCTCGGCACCGCTGCTCGCATCGGCCGCTTTAAGAGAAACAGAGCTTTCTACATCGCGACTGGCGCCGCCAAAACCGATAGTAGCCTGACGTGCACGCTCCACCTGCACCCTGCTAATCACCTCGTTTTCGATCCATGCCTTTGGTCGGTACGAGAGATGAGTGACTATTACAATGGCATGTTTTTTCCAGGCGAACTCCGCAAGCATCTCGGCCACGGTTTCTCGGAACGTCTCCGGGACGTTGTTAAACGGCTCTTTGATAACTAGCACCTTCGAAGGGTCGTTCATCGCAGCTAAGAGCCTAAGGGTATGACCTTGCGCTGCTGTTAGCTCTGTGAGCTTAACGCGGCTTAGGCCCCCTAGCCCTACCCGCAATAGAAGCGCCTCCACATCGCCGCTCCCTCCCCACTGGTTGATATACTGCTCGACGGTAATCGGGTCGCTTGGGCTAAAGCTTTCTCCGAATCCGATTAGGGTATGATCGGGCGGATTAAACTGGGCCCCATCGACTAGTATTGAGAACCTATCAGTCGTGGGGCTCCCATACAGCGCCGAGCTAAAGATATCGAGTTCCTTAGTAACTGTCGCGCGAAAAACGGTGATGTGCCGGGAAAGGCAGCGAATTCGGCGCTTTGACTCTCCGGTTGATGAAAGGCGGTTTATCTCTACCCACTCTAATCCCATCGGCGTTCCCCACTTAAGTTGCCATAGGGAGGGTCGGCAGTCGGGCTTAATTTCTTTACGACTCTGGATAAATTGGCATTTAGAAAATCCTCCATCATTCCGACAGTCTCTGCAGGGAAAAGCTAAGAGACATATATGCCCAGTAGAATCCTATCTCTGAAGACGGTTACCTCGCGTCGCTTTGCGGCCTTGCAGTTTCTGTCCAAGCTTCTGCTTACCTTCCTTCTGTTTGGCTGGTGCCCAGCTGGGGCGAATGCCCAGTTTTTTAATCGGGGGCTTCTGACCTCTGTTGCTCCAGTACACCCGCAAGGGGTGGCTGCCGTTATATCAGTGCGAGGCTCCACCCCTGGGGTATTCATCGCCTATGTTCCGGATGGGACTGTACAGAGCTTTGACCCGAATGCTCTTCCCGATAGCGCGCTCTCGGTGTTTCTATCTTTCAGCTCGGCGAGAAACCGATTCGAAGAGGTCATCTCAGCCGACGGCAAGCGCTTCGGGATAGGTGGTAGCTTCGCTATTTCTCTTGGACCGGTAACGGTATCGCTCAACTCGCAGCCGTTTTCGTCGTATCTCTCGGTGGTTACCGATACCAGCCCGAGCGCCTCGATCCTCGGGGTTGCAAGCGGCCTAGAGGTAGTGGTGAATAGTGCCGGCCCTGCGGTAGAGGTGCTCCGGGCCAACTCCGCTCTGACCGCTCATTCGGGGGTGATTATCGCTTACTCCGTGAGCAGCGCTGGAGGTCTACTGCTAGGAGATACTCCCTTTACCGGCTCTCAAATCGGAATCACTGTGGAATCCTCGAATCCATGTCTTGGAGAAAGTGCTGCTATCATTTCAGCCGCAGACTATGACCGCTGGGCTAATACAAAGCCGAGCCACTCACTCGAGGACCTAAAAGAGAAAAAACTCTCTCGCTCCTCCCTAACTATTCTCACCTCCACCGGCGAGTTCGTGACCGCTCTTGACTCGCAAGGGAAGCCGGGAGTGATTCGGGCCAAGCCTATAGGCGCCGGGAATCAATTCGATTCGGCTCCCACTCTATGCGTGTTCAATGCACTCTAAGGCCGGTTCTTTATCGTTGGCCCCCTACCACCTTATATCTACAGCGTCAGTCTGGGTCGAAATTCGCGCCCAGCGCTAGCGCACAGCCCGCCCTTCTAAATTCTTGACCCGCAGCTCAAGTAGCTCAACTTTGTTCTGCATCTCCTCAACATGACTTCGCATCACCGTAAGCTCATGCGACAGACTGGAGACGACGAAAAGCGCCGCCCCAATCAGTAACACGATTACGATCCCTACTAAGTGCAGGGCACCGCGGTCACTTCGATTTGGCACGGCGTACCTCCTTGCAGCTATAGGCTAAGGAGTGTTTTCATCTTGGCACCGATCTCAGCGGGCGAGCGACTAATGGTGACTCCGGCAGCCTCCATCGCAGCATACTTCGCCTCGGCTGTGCCTTCACCACCTGATATAATCGCTCCAGCGTGTCCCATCCTCCTCCCTGGAGGCGCAGAGGCCCCAGCGATAAAACCGACAACTGGCTTCTTCATATTCTGCTTGATCCACCCAGCTGCATCTTCCTCTGCGCTTCCACCGATCTCGCCGATCATAATCACGCCATCGGTATCTTTGTCTTCATTGAAAAGCTTTAAGCAGTCAATGAAGTTAGTGCCATTGAGTGGGTCGCCACCAATTCCTACACATGTCGACTGACCGATCCCAAGATTGGTCAGCTGAAACACCGCCTCGTACGTGAGGGTTCCGCTGCGTGAGACCACTCCCACTCTGCCGGGCTTATGGATATGTCCAGGCATGATACCGATCTTGGCTTCACCCGGAGTGATAACTCCAGGACAGTTAGGTCCTATCAAGCGGGTGCGCTTACCCTGCATAAAGGCATTGACCTTTAACATATCGAGCACCGGAATCCCCTCGGTGATACAGATAACAAGATCGAGGTCAGCATCAACTGCCTCCATGATAGCATCTGCAGCAAATGGGGCCGGAACATAGATAACGCTGGCATTTGCCCCCGTTGCCTTCTTTCCTTCCACTACTGAGTTATAGAGCGGAATCCCCTCGTGCTCTCCGCCACCTTTTCCTGGGGCGATACCACCGACCATCTTAGTGCCATACTCGCGGCACATTTTGGTGTGAAATGACCCCGCCTTGCCAGTCATTCCTTGGGTTAATACTCGGGTCTCTTTGGTTACTAAAATACTCATGACGTACCTTATCCTTTCTTTACGAGCGAGACGATCTTCTGTGCGGCCTCATCCATCGTGTCAGCCGGGGTGATGTTGAGCTTTGACTCGCTCAAAATCTTCCTTCCCAGGTCTACATTTGTCCCCTGCAGACGCACCACCAACGGCACCTTAACGCCAAGCTCACGCGCAGCCTCGATGACACCATTAGCAATAACATCGCACTTCATGATGCCGCCAAAGATGTTGATAAGAATTCCCTTCACCTGTTCATCAGAGAGCAGGATCTTGAACGCCTCGGTGACGGTCTCTTTGGAGGCACCGCCGCCCACATCAAGGAAGTTCGCAGGCGACCCACCACGCTGCTTGATGATATCCATTGTGGCCATCGCCAATCCGGCACCGTTGACCATGCAGCCGATGTTGCCATCGAGCGCTACGTAGTTCAGGCCAAATTTGCCTGCGCGCAGATCCTTGGCATCCATTTCGTCATAGTCCATCAGCTCCCTAATATCCGGGTGACGGAACAGTGCGTTGTCATCGATTGCACACTTTGCATCCAACAGAACAAACTCACCCTCTTTGGTTAACACCAATGGGTTAATCTCAAGCATGGCAAGGTCTTTGTCGACGAAGAGCTGGTATAAGCCCTCGACAATGCCCCCGAGCTCCTTAGCCACCTGCGCATGCAGCCCCAAGCGGAGCCCCAGCTGCAAGGTCTGGAAGTGTTGAATACCTACCTTTGGATCGATCGCAATTGTGATGATCTTCTCAGGTGTCTTATGTGCCACCTCTTCGATCTCCATTCCGCCCTCAGTCGAGGCGATAATCGAGATCGACCGACTGGCTCGGTCCACCACCAGGCTCAGGTAGAATTCCTTGGCGATATTGCAGCCACCTTCCACATACACCTTACGCACCAGCTTTCCAGCCGCGCCGGTCTGTGGAGTGACTAGCTTCATTCCAAGGATCTTCTCTCCATGAGCCCGAGCCTCGGCGGGGGTCTTCGCAAGCTTTACCCCGCCCGCCTTGCCACGCCCACCGGCGTGCACCTGTGCTTTCACCACACAGATCCCACCGCCTAGAAGGTCAGCCGCTGCCTCCACCTCGCCCGGAGTATAGCAAAGATGCCCCGGCAGAATCGGCAGCCCATAACTCGCCATCAACTGTTTTGACTGGTATTCGTGTAAATTCATGAACGTTCCTTACAACAAACCGATAATCGCCTGAACACGCTTAGCACTCTCATGCAACTGGCGCTTCTCTTCCTCGTTAAGCTCGATCTCAATCACCTTCTCAATCCCCTTGCCACCGATCTGCACCGGAACACCAAGGTAGATATCCTTCAGCCCATACTGCCCGGTAAGATGCGCGGCTGCCGGTAGCACCTGCTTCTTATCCCTGAGGTAAGCTTCAGCCATCTGAATGGCGGAGGCTGCTGGAGAGTAAAACGCGGAGCCGGTCTTAAGAAGGTTTACCACCTCAGCGCCGGCATTTCGCACCCGCTTCTCTATCGCCTCAAGCCTGTCAGCCTGTATCAAGCTTGCAACCGGAGTACCACCAGCGGTGGTCATCGAGCGCACTGGCACCATGTCATCGCCGTGTCCGCCCAGCACCATTGCCGAGACAGAGTCCACGGAGACCTTAAGCTCTTCCGCCAAAAACGCTCTGTAGCGAGCGGAATCAAGCACCCCTGCCATTCCTACCACCATTGATGAAGGTAGCCCTGACTCACGCTGCATCAGGTACGCCATAGCATCGAGTGGGTTGGTGACAACGATCACAAACGCTTTGGGGCAGTTCTTCTTAATCGCCCCAGCAACGCCACGCATCACATCTGCATTTGTCTTCACCAGATCATCTCGGCTCATTCCTGGCTTGCGTGGAATGCCGGCCGTGACGATACAGACATCGGAACCCGCAATATCATCGATATTGTTGGTGCCGTGCACCGCGAAATCAACCCCAAACACGGGCGCAAGATGTGACAGGTCAAGGGCTTTCCCTTTCGGCATATCGGCCGCGATATCGAATAGCACGACATCGCCGAGATTTCTCATCCCGGCCAATAGTGCCAAGGTACCGCCGATCTGACCGGCTCCGATTAGGGCAATTTTCTTTCGTGTAGACATGGGTTTTGCATCTCCTTAATTCACAAAATTACTTACCTGACTGAGTAGTGCGTGAAAGATCAGTTTCGGCGCCAATCTGGCGAGATAAGTCAGCGCGCACATCAACGCCCTCCGCCTTAGCTGTAGTGGCACCCGACGGCGTACGAGCACGATCGTCTTTCGCCCCTTCAGTGATCCCAAGCTGCATCAGGAGTTGGTTGGTGTCTATTTTACTTAGGTCGAGAGCCGCGCCACTTTTACTGCGACTGAGCACCACAAAACGCGGATCACCGCTTTTGAGCTGCTTGGCCAACTCAAGCTTAAGCATCGCTTCACCACCCGGTCCATTCAGCGCGCTTATCTGCTCGGAAATTCCCTGCGCCTCCGCCTTGCCCTTTGCCAGGATCGCCTTGGACTCATTTTGGCGGGCCTCTAAGTATGCCTGCCCGCGCAGCTTGGCCTGTGCACGGTAACCATCAGCCTCGGCTACAAGTTGATTCTTTTTAGCCTCAGCCGACTTCTGCTCCCGATCCTTTTGCGCCTTCATGGTCTCCATTCGGGAGCGCTCTCGCTCGGTATCCTCTGTAAGCTGCTGGATTTCAGTAAGCCGCTGCTGGTAACTGGTATCTATAGTGCCGTCACGCAATTTGCGCTCAAACCGATAATCATCCAGATTAACCTGCACGATCTCAATGCCACTTGGCTCCAAAAGATCTCGCATTGAGCTTCTCACTTTATCCACCGCAGTGTATCGAGTGTTGGTGTCAAGGAAGGCGCTAGTGTGAAGCTCGTTCATCCGTTGGCGAATCGCACTCCGTCCGACTGCAATCACAATCCGCTGAATATCCTCCTCAGATGTGGCGGTGGATTCTACAAGCTCGATGAGCTTACTGGGGTCCTGCGTTATCTGGTAACGGATGGTAAAAGCAAGCGCCACCTCATTCCCATCACTGGCCCGGCTAAAAACATAATCCGTCTGTTCTGGGCTGAGTTTGCCCTTGGCTTGGGTGCCCCAGGAAACATCTTTAGGCTTGGTATCGAACCGATACACAGAGTCCCACGGCATCACCAGAATCGTTTCCCCCGGCTTTGCTACATCCTTGGCGACTCCACCACCGACAATCGGCGGCAACCTTCTAAACACCACACCGTATTCGGTGGGATCCATCTGCTGACAGCCTACTAGCGCGCCGAGCAAAAGAGTGGCGACAAGAATCTTGCGGATCATTTCTGCACCCCCTCCGCACCGAGTTTCTTACTCCAGGCGTCCAGGTCGTAGGGGTCTATATCCGAAACAACTCCGCCCCGCAGAGTTGATAGAAGTGGCGCTATCTCGCGTCCTACATACACCTTTGCTCCGCTCTCTTGAGCTAGGGCATCAGCCTTTAGCTTATCAACCTCGGCCTGCGACTTGGCCACAGCTAGGTCAGCGGCCGCCCTCTGCTCGGCCTCAAAAAGATCCCCTTCGGAGCGGATTACTCGCACATCACTTTCAGCCTGGACATGAATAGTGCTTATCTGTGCATCACGCTCTGCAACGAGCTTATTCACAAGCCCCTCCACCTCAGTGAACTTAGCCTGCGCCTCGTTACGTCGCTCCTCTTGCTCTTGCAGGTTTTTCTGGAAAATTGCGTTGTCGATTCGATCCTCGCGGTATGAGAACCTCCGCAGCAATAGAGTAGTCACTTCCACGCCACTCGGTGCCAGTGCTTCGTTGAGCTTCTGGGTGGCCTGACTCACCCGCTCCTCGCGCTCACTTGGGTCGTAGAACTTAGCGGTACGAAGGAGCCCAAGGTTTCGCTTGAGTTGATCCTCTGTACGACGGCGCACCTCATTTACCCAGCTGGCCTCAGTGGTGCCAAGCTTAAATAGGTCGGCCGGGCCACCGTGAGATGGCTGGCCCGCAGATGAAGGCGCAGTCAAAAATCGGTACAGCACCGACACATCAACATCCACAGTGGCACGATCGGCGGATTGGATCTCAAGGGTTTCAAATGTTGTAGGGTCAGCGTCTGAAGCCCCGCTCTGCTGAAAATGCAGAAGCTGCAAGGTCTTGGGCACTAAATGCACAGTTGAATAAAACGGCACGGCCCAGTGCATTCCTGGCTTTAACGCAGACGGGGAGAATCCCTGCCCCAAGCCGAACTTTATCTGGCGCACCCCCATATAACCGGGGGGGACGATTGCGCCGAAGAGATAAAAGACCGCAGCAACGGCGATAAGCCCTAGAAACAAGACTGTCACAACACCCTGCACTACCGCACCACGCTGTGACCGCAGGACGATGCTTGGTTGCAAGGCTTCACTTACGGGCATTTAAACGGGTCCCCCAAGGCTTTTAAGAGCTCTAACAAGCCCCCTTCTAGTGAGGCAATACTGTAACGGAAAAGAGCCCCTGTCGAAAGCCTCAAAACGAGTTTTAACCGATCGGATTTCTGGCTCTTTTAAAGAGTTCCTTGAGTTTAGAGAGCACTCTCAACTACTGCGCCTTAACCTCTCCCTTAAGCGAGGTCATCGACAACATCTGCGACTTAAGATAATCGCGGTTCATCCGAGAGATATACTTAATGCTAATTCCCTTGGGGCAGGCCTCCTGACACTCACCATGATTGGTGCATCCACCGAAGGCCTCCTTATCCATCTGCTCAACCATCTGACGCACCCGCATATACCGCTCCGGCTGTCCCTGGGGCAGAAGGCCAAGGTGCGACACCTTGGCGGCGGTGAACAACATAGCTGAACCGTTCGGGCAGGCCGCCACACAGGCGCCGCAACCGATACAGGTAGCAGCATCGAAGGCCTCATCAGCAAGCTCTTTCTCCACCGGCGCCGCATTTGCCTCGGGGGCTGAGCCGGTGTTAGCCGAGATAAAGCCGCCGGACTGAATAATCCGGTCAAAAGCGGCCCGGTCAACCACTAGATCCTTTACCACCGGGAATGCTCGTGCACGCCACGGCTCTATATAGATCGTGTCGCCATCTTTGAACTGCCGCATGTGCAACTGGCAGGCCGTGGTGCACTTCTGGGGTCCATGTGGACGACCGTTGATAACCATCGAGCAGCTGCCACAGATGCCCTCGCGACAATCATGCTCAAATGCGATCGCCTCTTCTCCCTTCTGAGTGAGATCCTCATTAAGGATATCCAACATCTCAAGAAACGAGGAGTTGGGGCTCACCCCCTTCACCTCATACTTCTTGAATCCCCCGCCTTCGTTGCCACTACGCTGACGCCAAATGTGTAGAGTTAGATCCATACGACTTATCCGTTTCCGAAATAGCTATTTATAACTTCGCTGTTGCAGTTTGATATTTTCAAACTCAAGCTTCTCCTTGTGCAGGGTGTGCTTGAGGCTACCCGAGGTGACAGCGTCCGGCCCACCGTTGTACTCCCAAACCGCGGAGTAGCAGTACTCAGCGTCGTTCCGCAGCGCCTCACCATCGGGGGTTTGATACTCCTCACGGAAGTGCCCCCCGCACGATTCGTTGCGATCCAAA
>JBILUF010000162.1:0-6126 GCA_044371155.1 Bdellovibrionota bacterium | reverse complement strand
CCCCGAGCTCCATAAGGTCGGCTACCCGCCCAGCTTTCTCAAGGGTTTCATTTATCTCGGCGCCAGAGCCAGTGACGGCGGCGTTCTGCCAGAACTCCTCACGAATCGCCGGGATCTTTTGCAAAGCCTCTTTAAGACCGGCTTCCGTGCGGTTCATCCCACACTTATCCCACATCAACCGCCCAAATTCGCGCCAATACGAATCAACACTGCGCTTACCCTTGATAGAGAGAAGCTTGGTTGTACGTTCTGATACCCGAGCTTGCGCGGCTTTTACCTCGGGGTGGTCAGCGGAGACCCCGCCCGATGAAATGGATGCCAGATAATCGCCTATGGTGTACGGCAGCACAAAGTAGCCATCGGCAAGTCCTTGCATCAGCGCACTCGCCCCAAGACGATTAGCGCCGTGATCCGAGAAGTTTGCCTCGCCGATCGCAAAGCACCCTGGGATCGTCGTCATGAGATTGTAATCGACCCAAAGACCACCCATGGTGTAATGCGGCGCTGGATACATACGCATCGGCAAATCGTAGGGATTCTCTCCGGTAATCTTCTCGTACATCTCAAAAAGGTTACCATAGCGCTCAGCTATGGTGTCCGCGCCGAGCCGATTGATTGCGTCTGAGAAATCAAGGAACACCCCGTTGCCCCCTGGCCCCACACCATACCCTGCATCACAGCGCTCCTTGGCAGCGCGCGAAGCGATATCACGCGGGGATAGGTTTCCGTAACTTGGATAGCGGCGCTCTAGGTAGTAATCCCTTTCACTATCTGGAATCTGCGACGGATGACGGTTGTCGGCTTTATTCTTCGGCACCCAGATGCGGCCGTCGTTACGGAGCGACTCACTCATCAAGGTAAGCTTACTCTGATGGTCGCCAGAGACTGGAATGCAAGTGGGGTGAATCTGGGTGAAACATGGATTCGCAAAACCGGCTCCGTGCTTATGCGCGCGCCAGGTAGCGGTCACATTGCACCCCTTAGCATTGGTCGAGAGGAAGTAAACGGTCGAATAGCCACCACTCCCCAGCACCACGGCATCCGCCAGATGGCTCTCGATCTTGCCGCTCTTTAAATCCCGCACCACGATGCCGCGTGCCCGCCCATCAACCACGATGAGATCGAGCATCTCGGTCTTGGGGTACATCTTTACACGCCCCTCGGTTATCTGACTGGAGAGAGCCGAATAAGCGCCAAGCAGCAACTGCTGGCCAGTCTGTCCGCGAGCATAAAAGGTGCGAGACACCTGCGCCCCGCCGAAGGAACGGTTGGCCAAAAGACCACTGTATTCCCGAGCAAACGGCACTCCTTGAGCCACGCACTGGTCGATGATGTTTACACTTACCTGGGCCAAGCGATACACGTTCGCCTCGCGGGCCCGGAAGTCGCCGCCCTTAATGGTGTCATAAAAGAGCCGGTAGGTACTGTCGCCATCGTTGCGATAATTTTTGGCGGCGTTGATTCCACCTTGCGCGGCCACGCTGTGTGCCCGCCGCGGCGAGTCCTGAAAACAGAAACACTTTACATTGTACCCCAGCTCCCCTAGCGAGGCCGCAGCAGAGCCCCCCGCGAGACCAGAGCCGACAACGATCACCGTGTACTTTCGTTTGTTGGCCGGGTTTACAAGTTTGATGTGACCCTTATGCTCATCCCATTTATGCTCAAGGGGACCCGCGGGGATTTTTGATTCTAGCTTCATATGCTTTTAGAAGATGAGAGTGCGGAGAAAACCTCCGCTCAAAGACCGGGAAATTATCTCATAATTCGGCCTGAGCTACTATATTGTATCTACAAGGCTGATTTTATCCCTCGCCTACGCCGCGGGAGGCAGCTGCGGATTCCCTCTACAGCTGCGGATATAAAGGAAAGAGCCAGGCAATCCGGCCTTTACATAATTTGAGAAAGTCGTTGCCCCAAGGCAATAAGGTCCTCTGGGTTGCGTGGCTCCCCGTCTATTCGCACCTCATAATGAAGATGCGGACCAGTTGAGCGCCCTGTGGAGCCCACTAGCCCGATGGCATCACCGCGGGCAACCTTGGCTCCACGCTTTACAAGGGACTTGCGCAGATGGGCATACCGGGTGACCACTCGCGGCGTGTGCTCAATATCGACAACCAACCCATAGGTGGCGTGATAGCGCACATCTTTCACAATCCCGTCAGCGGTGACCATCGCTGGCGACCCTGGCTGCAGCGAGAAATCCACCCCTTCGTGCAAGGCACGCCGACCAGAGAACGGTGATTTGCGATATCCAAAGTCAGAGCTAATCTCGGCGTTGCCCGGTGCTGCGAGTGGGAGTACGCGCAGGATCTCAATATGCCGGTCTACCTCAGCCAAAAGCTCTTGCTCGGAGGAACTTGAGCTTGCGAATAAGTGAGTCGCCACGTAGCGCAGAGGGGCTGAAATCCGCTCCCCCATCCGGCTCCAGAGCCCCTTGGTAACCGATCCGACGTGAGCATCTGCCTCCGACTCGCTCTCATCTTGATCCAAAGTCAGGCCAGAGCACTTAATATCACCAGTGTTGCAATCTTTCTCGGCACCACCGATCCCCTTTTTGGCACCAGTCTCAGACTGACCTCGAAGTTTGGGAGCCGCCAGTGCTTGATTATTGGCGTGTAGCGTACCAGAGCTTAAGGCCTCGACCGAGGATATGACCGAACGCAACGCTTCAAGACGCTCCCGCATCTCGCGTTCAAAATCATCTGCGCGGGCCTGCTCCCCTTTGAGCACAGAGAGTTTTGACAGTAGGGTCTGATTAGAGTCCCGCAATTGGTCTCGCTCGACCGAGAGAGAGCGGACAAAAATCGAGTTCTGAGCTCGAGCTATCTGAATACGAACGTAATCCCCTGCGATAAGGCTAACTGCAAGGAACCCGGCAATGGCAAAAAATCCCAGGGTGGATAGCTGCCAGAGCTTAAGCTTTACCTTCCGCACCTGACCGGCAAATGGAGAAACCACCCAGATACAAAGATGCGGACGCCGCCCCGTACTGGGGTCGGTCGAGGAACTTGCATCTTTGCGACTCTTAGTCATCGAACTCCTTAATAAAACTGCACCGGGCCGAAGAAGCTACGAAAAATATCCGGACTGGTCAACAAGCGCAACGGCAGCAAACAAACACTGTTACTGCCCTATAAGGCGGCCCTTGATTTGGGCTAAAAGCACACCGAGCTAGCCCCTGGTGGTTTTAGATGACAGAAGTTCCTTGGCTGACTCCTTGGCTGCGCCGGTAATCTCGAAGCCAGCTATCATCCTAGCGATTTCATTGACCTTTTCGTCCTCAGAAAGTTCGCGAATTATGCTGCTAGCGACCTTGCCTGTGCGTTTTTCCACCGTAAAGTGCTGGTCTGCTAAGGATGCTACCTGCGGCAGGTGGGTGATACAGATAACCTGCGCCTCGGCTGAGAGAGATCTGAGTTTGTGCCCGACCACTCGAGCGGTCTTACCTGAAACCCCGGTATCAACCTCATCGAATACCAGGGATGGGGTGCCGCTTTTGCCGCCGACTGTGACCTTACTGGCCAGAAAGAATCGAGAGAGTTCGCCGCCAGAGGCAACGGCCTTGAGTGGGGCCGGCTCTGAACCCTTGTTCACCGCTATGAGGAGCTCGATCCGGTCGATGCCGCAGTTCGCAAATGGCACCATCTCGTGCCGAAGCGTGATCTTAGCCTCGGCCATTCCAAGCTCGGCAAGCTCTTTCTCAAGTGAGCGCACAAGGGAGCGGGAATTTTTGCGTCGCAGCGCTGAAAGCTGCTCGGCTGCAGCCGAAAGCTTTTGCTCAAGGGCCGCCAGCTCTACCTTGAGCGTCTCAAGCGAATCAGGGTCCTCAATAGCGGCCAGCTCAGCCCGACTCTGATCCAGCAACTCACAGAGCGCCGCATCGGGGGCACGGTATTTCCTCTCAAGTCGGGCCACTTCAGCCAGCCGTTCGCGTAGCTCCGAGAGCCTCTCTTCGTTTAGCTCTATCGCAGAGATATAGCGATTAAGATCTGCCCCAGCTTCGTCCACCTCGGTGCGAAGGGTGCCAAGTCGGGTGGCAAGTTCGGATAGCTCAGGATCATGGCGAGCGAGCTCTGATAGTCGTGCTACGGCGGTGCGCAGCACTCCAGTAGCTCCCTCCTCGCCGCGCAAAAGCTCCACCACCTCCTGACCAGAGGCCAACAACATCTCTCCAGCGCCGATGCGCTTTACCTCAGCCTCAAGCTCTGCTCGAATGCCGGGGGTAAGCTTTGCCTCACCTAACTCCGCCACGACTGATTCGAGCTCAGCACGCCGGAACACTGAGCGGGTAATCTTCTCTTCAATTGCGGTGACCTCACGCCGCAACACCGCCCAGCGGTCGAATATCTCGCGATAACGCTCCAACGGCCCGCGATCGCTACTCACCGAATCAATAAGATCCAGGTGATACTGCGGCTCGAGAAGCCTCATATGCTCTCGCTGACTCGATACCGTAAGAAGTGCCTTGCCAATCTCCTCTAGGAGTCCAACGGTGCCTAACTTTCCGTTTACATGCACCCGCGCCCGTCCCGAGCTGGAGAGCGTGCGACTCAACAGCAACTCCTGCGACCCCAAGTCATTAACAGCATCGGGAAGCTCCTGTCGCACCCGCTCAGGTAATTCAGTCAAGTCAAAGAGCGCTTGCACCTCAGCGCCCTCGCAGCCGGGACGAATCAACGAGGCGCTACTACGCCTCCCAAGCACAAACTCAAGCGCTTGGAGGACAACTGATTTGCCTGAGCCCGACTCACCACTAATAGCGTTAAAGCCCGCCCCAAACGGAATCGTCTGATCCTCGATGATAATGAAATTTGATATGCGAAGCTCGCGTAACATCTACTACTCCGAGCGGTTGGCGATACCCCAGTTGAGCTTAGTACGAAGAATCTCGAAGTAGCTTTTTGATGGGGACTTGGCAAACTTGACCCTATTTTTGGCCCGTGAGATCGAGATGCGATCACCTGCTTGCAGCTCCACTGAGTGCTGGCCATCGATAATCAGGTACACAGAGTCTTCCACCGAAGGTGTGGCGATGATGATATTTCGATCCAGAGAAAGCACCAGTGGCCTGCTGCTGAGCGAGTGTGGACAGATCGGGGTCATTAAAACCACTGACAGCTCTGGGTCGACGATTGAACCGCCTGCCGCAAGACTATACGCGGTTGAGCCTGTGGGAGTCGCCATGATGAGACCATCGGCGCGAAGCCGCATCACATCCTCACCGTCGACCCGCAGATCCATATCAAACAATCTAGCGCGAGCGCTCTTTTGAATCACCGCATCGTTAACTGCCTGAGAGACGAAGATTGGCTCCCGGATGCCCGGGCGGATAAGCTGCGCTTCAAGCATACTGCGCTGGCCCACCTGCAGCCCGCCCGAAAAGAAACTCTCCAGGGCCGTGAATAGCTGACGGGGGGATATCTCGGTGAGGAACCCAAGGTTTCCAAAGTTTACGCCGATAAATACCGGTGATGGGTCACCAACATGGCGAGCAACTCCGATCAGGGTGCCATCCCCTCCCAGCACTACGATGGGGTCAGCTTTAGCAGCAAGCTCCTGCAGCGAGACACTTTCGCCGAGTGCAACCCGCCGGGTATCTGAATCACCACTGAGCACAGTATGGCCATTTTTCTTAGCCCAGGTCACGAGCTGTTTCCCGAGCTCAAGCGCCTCGGGGATACCAGGTCTTATGACGACTCCGATTGTAGCCATATCCAATAAACTTAATTCAAGGCAGCTCAGCTACCGGGCGGCTCCGCCACGACGTTCTGCTCCCTCATCTGCAGCAGCATTCTCGCTTAGAAGCTTCCGCATGTCATCTTTAATCACCTCAGAGGTGCGATACTCACGGCCACTCATCGCGGCCGTCGCGCGACCTGGGGCTGAGGCCAGCGCATCGTACCCGTTGGCCCATGCCTTCCCCTCCTCTTCAGGCAAAAGGCCCGAGACGGTTATGGGTTCATACCCACTAAGGTTTAAAGCCGCATTCCCCACCACCACTGCCAAATATGGCGGAAAAGCCATCACCGCGCCAACATTGATGGCAGTATCCCCCATCCCCTGGCCGAATGCCCAGTTGGTGGTAGCGGTCTCAAGAACCTTATCAGCCTTCTCTGGGGTCATATT
>JBILUF010000074.1:0-8668 GCA_044371155.1 Bdellovibrionota bacterium | reverse complement strand
CGGCTCCTCCGGGGGCTTCTCCTTGATCACCCCGCAGCCTGCGACCAACACACCCAACAGTAGGGTAAAACCCATTCGCATAATCCCCTCCATTCCTTATCGGAACCTACGGCCATATGTTGCCTCATACTTACTAATGGAGCCATCCCACTTTTAGGGGCCTCGGTTGTACAAACGAACCCCCCACTAGGCAAATTTTCTTCGATTTTATTCAACTGTTACAGGTGAGGCTTCGAGTAACCGCACGATCACCCACCATCAGTATCGAAATTGGTCCGAAGTACATTTGAGATGGTAAGGAGCCGGTGAGTACCGATTCTGGGCTTTCAGTGCGCCGATCTGCTGAGCGCTAAATTCTATCGTCCAGGCTGCGTTACAGCCCCGGGGAGAATCGCTCCAATCCGAGCCAACATAGCTGGAGAATCCCATGCCCGCGGGCCCACAATTCGCACCACCGGGTCGTTGGTGTCAGGATCGGCAATCATCACAAATCTACCATCGGCATCAATAAGGAAGCTCTCTGGCACGCCGGTTATCTTAAATGCACGTTTCACCAAGCCATCTTGGTCGATAAGTGTTGGATAGGAGAGCCCATAGCTCTTTTGAATTTCGGCTAATGGCTCTGCCTGGTCATCTACCCCCACACCCAGCACCACAAATCCGCGCTCCGATAGCCGCGTGGCCAGCCGCTCAACAGATTGCAGCTCTGACATACAAGCTCCGCACCAGGAGGCCCAGAACTTAAGCAAAACAACCTTACCTCTATAATCAGAGAGCCGCCTTTCATTCCCTAATGTATCTCGCAGAGCTATATCAGGCGCCTTGGCGCCGGGGACAAAGCTCGGAGATCCCCCGCTACAGGAAGATAGAAAGGCTAAGGTCACTATCGCAGCAAGGGCGAGGAGCCCCCGTTTGACAACAGAACCAACGGAACATAGGTAAAGCTTCACTGTACCGTCCAACTGGCTTTTATTAAGAATACTAAGTGCGATTTTTTTTAAGCGGTGCGTTTTTCAGAACGCACGAACTTACGCCTTGGCAGCCGCTTCTGCAGCCACAGTCTTAGCGTATTTCTTTTTGAATCGATCAACACGCCCCTCGGCATCGAGTAGCTTCTGCTTTCCGGTATAGAACGGATGGCAAGCCGAGCAGATCGTGATACGGATCTCTTCAAGGGTTGAACCAACGGTAAAAACACCGCCGCAGCCGGCGCAGGTGACAGTGGCTTGGTGGTACTTTGGGTGGATATCGTTTTTCATGTTCGCTCTGAATCAATACGTTTGCATCAATACGTTTGCCGCGCGAGCGCGCCAAGTAAGTAGTTAAAAGTGTTGAGTTTATATATCTTGCCTAAAACAGTGTCAAACCTAGCTACAGCGGAGCCCCCTTTGCTAGCACCATGCTATCGAAATGGTCACTGCCATCGAGGCAAAGTTTAAATCAAACTAATAGGTTACTACCTTAATGCAACTACCTTCTACTTTACCCTGTCCCCAAGCGCAGCACCTCCGTACCCCCTCGGGCCGCCGACCTCCAAACACGGCGACTACCTTGAGTCTACTCACTGTTAGCACCTCGCCCATCCAATCGGCAAAGTGTTATGACTTCATCCAAAGGTGATACGCTATGATTAAATTTCCATTCAAAAAACGGCTCAAAGAGCTTCGCTCCTTGATGAAGCAAGATGGAATGCCGTCGGCATTGGTGGTGAGCGCAGCTCCTCACAAAACCCGCAACAGGGATACCGCGTTTCCCTACCGCCAGGAGAGCGATTTTTACTACCTTACGGGGCTCACTGAGCCCGGCTTCACACTATTGGTATCAACCGAGTTGGAGCGTCCGTTGTTACTCACCGCCCCTCTCGACCCTGCTCGAATTGTGTGGGACGGCGCCCCCCAACCAGCAAAAGCATTGGCGCGGTCGATTGATGCCGAGCTCATAATCTCCAAGAACATCACCGCAGAGATATTCTCAAAGCTGCGCGGACTCGAGCGCTGCTTCTTTCAGAATACTCCCGGCACCATTGGCTATGAGATCGCCTCGAAGCTTCTCGCTACCCCGTCTCACCAGCGAGGCTCGCTGCCAGCGCAGCTCGCCCACCTGGATCATCTTGTTGGAGAGATGCGGCTCTTTAAGGACAAGGCCGAGATTGAGGCGATACGCCAGGCCGCTCGAATAACCAATTCTGCTCTTTATGGCGCACTGTCTCTTTCGCAAGCCGGAAGCTCAGAGCGCGAGATTGCGGCGGTGATTGAATTCTACTTTCGCTCTCAGGGTGCAGCGCCATCATTTAATCCTATAGTTGCCAGCGGACCTGCCGCCGCAACGCTGCACTACGAAAAGCTCAATCGCACGCTACGCAAGGGCGAACTGCTGCTATTCGATATCGGCGCGGAATACCACGGCTACGCCGGTGATATAAGCCGGGTCATCCCCGTAGGAGGAAAATTCTCAGAGATCCAGCGTGATCTATACACCATTGTCCTTGATGCTCAGAAGGCAGCGATAAAAAAGATGCGTCCAGGCGTTGCTCTTGTGGATGCCCATAAGGCCGCGGCCAAGACCATCACTGAAGGGCTTGTGGAGATAAAGGCACTAAGAGGCCGGGTATCGAAGCTCCTCAAGACAGGGGCCTACAAGAAATTCTTCCCGCATTCGATCGGACATTCCCTTGGGCTTGATGTGCACGATGTTGGTAGGATCCCGCAGCGTGGGCCACTCATCCTCAAAAAAGGAATGGTCTTCACGGTTGAGCCAGGGCTGTATTTTGCAAAACGCATCGGTCCTATTGCACCGTGCGGCATCCGCATCGAGGATGACGTACTCGTTACTAGCGGCGCTCCCGAGATACTCTCAGAGGGATTCCCCAAAGAGTGCAAAGCGATCGAGCAGCTCTTTACCTAATCCTGGACAGTCGGAATAAAGAAAAAAAGAGGGGGCCCTTTTGGGACCCCCTCCACCAGTCAACTAAGCACTGACATACTTAGCGTGGCATGTACTGCGTGGACTTCTCGCAATCGTTGTGAAGCAACGTGCGGCCTGCGGTATCACCATCACCGTACTCAGAGATCGCTCCGAGCATGGTCGCATCAAACGGAATCATTGGAGGGCACCCGCCAGGAATTGGGCAATTCGCGGCTGGGGTGATCTTCATAGACCCGTAGGTGGTGCCAAGATTCTCCTCAAGGAAGTTGGCATCGATGGCATCAAGCTGCTTCTCAGTCCAGCAGATAAACTCCACTGAGCTTGAGAATGGCTCCTCAGCAGCGTTCCAGAAATCAACAAACGCAAGCGCTGCTGGGTTCTGTTGGCCGGCCAAAGTATCCAACGTAAGGAGCGTTAGCACGCTACCCTGATCGGCTGTAACACCTTCCTCTCCTGGCGTAATCGCGCGGAAGTCGGTGTAGAGCTTCGAGGGCAAGCTAACATAGTCCGCACCGTTTCCGTCGGTAGCACCATTAGTAGCCGAGCCCCCGAATCGAAGCATTCCGTTTGATCCAAGCGCCTCTCCATGCGGCTTTGGTGACTGAATGCCGATAGCGTTATCAGACTCAACTCGACGACCTGAGTTGATAGCATAGCTTCCAGTCAGGTGGTTAAACGAAGCAGCAGTGTTCGAGCTATCCTCCTTTAACGCATAAGCCACCACGAAACCCTGATTGCACGGTGGATTCTGATCCACAACATCAATCACGCGGGTCTGATGAGGAGTGAGGCTCACCATGCGGTCAAGGGCAGCACAGAACTGATTGACGTTCTTGATGCCAGGGCACACATAGTTAAGCTTCACGTTTACATCATCCCAACCGTTGTTGACGATGCGAATCTGGGTGGTGGTGTCTCCGCGAATATCAAATTTCGGAAACACAAGAAAACTTCCAGGTTGGTTCCCCTGAAGAATTCCTACACCATCCCCACTCGCCCAAGCACTCTGGGGACCGCAAGCGAGTCCACCTGCACAGGCCACGCCAAGCGCGAGGCTGAGCATCTTAGAAAAATTCATACTATTCTCCTTATTACTATCCGTTTTTTGTAGACACAACCGAACGCGGCATGGTGGCAGTTTTTGGTCCTGCTTCCACACGGCTACAACATCACTGCAACGACAACATAACGGCGACAACTTGATGTAGCCGGCAAAGGCGCATACGCCCTTTCAGCCTCAAGATGCCTCCAGACAGCTTCAGGTGGGGCTTTTAAGCCAAAAGCTCCCTAAGACATGGAACTGTCTGCAGCACCTCGGGTGCTCACAACGTTTTTAAAAATAGGAAAGAAACCAACGTCTGTTTAAACCGAAGATCACGACGACTGCGGTGAGAAAGATTACAAGACTACGAAAACTACAGGGAGCGATCCCTACTTCGACAACCAGATACTACATCCGAAAATCGCAACTAAATAAAACTGGGTACCTCAAACCGTAACGCCTTAACGCGGATCGAATCAAAACCAACTAATTCATCTCGAGGCTAGCAGCGGAGAAAGCCGCCTTTATAACTCTTTTGCCTCAGGAGTGAGTGACGGAGCGCCATTTAATTAACGGGCCGCGCAGCTGAAGTCAACGAAATATTCATCGCACCTAGAGGCACCGCGCTCGCCGACAAAGCGCGATCAGCCTCCGAATTTACAAAACCCGCTGCAGCCTCTTTCGTGCCGCACCATGATCGCGCTCGCACAACGCACTTCCAGTTGCAATGAAAGCTGGAAGCGCAAAAAACTTTTGATGTATACCGTGAGCTTCGCAGCATCGATCATGCTGCGAGGAAGGTGCGCTGAATATGATCGGCACTTCCACGTCAGTGGCATGGATACCTCAAGGTTTGCTGTTCCGTTTTCCGATTTGGCTCTTAGCCAGATCTCTTCAACAATCGGATTTCTTCAATAATCGATCGGAGCAACGATGCAAAAAGCGCGATTTCTCTCTCAGCGACCAACCACTGTGGCACTTTGGATCTTGGCTATGCTTCTATCAATCACGACCCCTAGCGCCTATGGCCTGCCCAGCGGATTTACAGTGACCGAGATAGAGAGTTCAAAGTCCACCGGGGCATTCCCCTTCTATCGTGGTGCCGCGATTAATAGCGATGGCATCCTCTGCTATAAAGGGGCAAGCACCACGGCAGCTGCAATCATTCGAAATGATGGAGTGACCAGAAATCTGGTGGCGTCCACACAGGACGGCACCGGCACCTTTGACCAGTTCCCAAGCTCGCTCTGCTCAATTAACTCTGCGGGCGACGTTGCGTTTGATAGCTGTCGAAACTGCAAGCCTCTGCCCCCTGGAGTACCACCACCACCACAGCCACCGGCTCCGATCCTGTATTCAGTCTACAAGCGACTCTATAGCGCTGGAGCACCTTCTCCACTGCAATTGATTGCTACCACCGGGGCCGCATCTTCCGAGTTTGGGCTGATTGCCCTTCCCTCCCTTAGCGACACCGGAGCCGTATTCTTTTCCGGGGCGCTACAAAGCGGTGTAGGGGGAATCTGGCGCAAAGCACCCCTGAGCCAAGGCGGAGCCCTCACTACGGTTAGTGACACGACCTCATCCTACGCAAACCTTGGTGGAGTGTTTGCGAATGCCTCCGAGCAGCTAACCTACGGAGCAACACTTGATAGCTCCCCAGAGAATCGTGCTATCTACGGCCCCGCTGCACAACCAGTGATCGGGGCATTCAGTGGCTTTAGCGCCCTCAGCCTTCCCGTCATCAACAAGTCGGGTGATATCGCGGTGCTCGCAGTCAAAGCAACCACTTCCCCAGGAGCGGTCGTGCCTGATAACGGGCTCTATCTAAATGGCACCCCATTCATAACCAATACCGGCGAATTTCAGATGGTTGAGATCAGCCCATTTCGCTCAGTCTCCTTAAACGACAATTCACAGATGGTCTTTGCAGCGGCCCGACGCGACGGCACAATCGGCGTCTACCTGGCTGCAAACGGCGGACTTCTCACGATCTTGCAAGAGGGAGACATTCTTCCGGGCCATAGCAGTCCGGTCTTTCGAGCCGAGGTTGGCAGACAGGCTATTAACCACAAAATGCAGATTGCAATGGCAGTAGTGCTAAAAGACGGCACCGAGCTTGTGCTGCGGCTTGAGCCTACCAATGTTGTTCTGCCGGGTGACCAGTGCCCTCAAGACAACGCGAAATTCGAGGCTGGCGTATGCGGCTGCGGTGTTTCGGATGCCGACTCCAACCATGATGGTATCCTTAACTGCCAAGTCACCCCACTAGCCAATCAGTTAACCCAGGAGATCGCTGGGACCCTCGCAAAACTTAAACGGCTTTCACCACGCGCACCAACATCAGCGAAAAAGAGCCAAATTCAGCTTCAAAGACATGCCCTCACCATAGGCAATAAGCTCTATCGACTCGTGAGGAACTCGACTCCTGATATCCGGCTCAAGAACACTCGACGATCACCTATTGCCCTGGCAAACGCCATCCGAACGAAGCTGCGGGCAGCAGTAAACACTCGGGATCGTCGATTCTCAGCCAATCGTGCTGCCGCGCTTTCAAGTCTACGGCAATTTTCAAAATCACTTCTACTGCAATGAGGAGATGTCTATGAGGTCTAGTATCTGTGCTGTACTCCTGCTCTGTTCAAGTATGACTGCCTACGCCAAGGATAATGACTTGGAGGTGCTGGCGGAGTTTGACGATTCCACGCTTACCGTTGAGGAGTTTGCTCGACGTGAGGCTAACCTGCTCTCATGGGCTGGAATTAGCGCAGGCGTCGACCAGATCCAGGCTCGAGTGGAGGACTTGGTATTCGATTCTGTGGCGGCAACTAAGGCCCGAAGTAGCGGAGTCGCCGAAGACCCCGATGTCCAGCTCCAGGTCAATCGCATCCTGAAGGCCGCCTTCATCAAAAAAGAGATGCCGCGAGATGAGATCGACGTCACCAATGAAGAGATCGAGAAATTCTACCAAGACAACAAGGAGCGCTACCGCAATCCGGATCTCTCCAAAATCTCCCACCTGCTTTTTAGGACAAAGGAAGAGGCACAGAGTGCGCGACTAAAGCTTGGGGCTGGATCATGGGAGCCCTATGCACAACGCTCGCCGGATCCCGTAACGGTGCGAACGCGCGGCAGCCTCGGGTCAATTCCCCAGCAAAGCCTACTGCTCCCCTTGGCCAACGCGATCTCTGCTGCCGGGCAGGGTACGACCAGCGAGCCAGTTAAGACTGTCTTTGGCTATCACCTCATACGGCTTGAGAATGCCCCAACCGCAACCTACCGACCACTTGAGGATCTGAGGAAAGAGATCTTTGATGAGCTTGTTCGACAGAAGCAACAGGCGCGACTTGCGACGATCAAGTCCGAACTATGGAAGGAATATGACGTCTCGATACATCGTCCCGCCATCGAGGCTTTGGTTGCAAAGAACACCCGTGCCAGGCTCGACCTTGATATGACCGTTGGAGGGAAAGGCCCTCAGGTCGTCGGAAAGGTGCCAGATCTCCAATTCATCTCGGATAGCATCGACCTTGGTGCGGTCCCCTATAAAGACCTCACCGAGGGGCTACTCATCGGCAATGGATCGGACCATGAGGTCAAGATCGAGCGAGTGGGAAGCACCTGTCCCTGCATCAAGACATCCATCGGAAAGAAGGTCCTCGCCCCTGGGGAGGTAACAAGGCTTACATTCACCTATTCCCCGCAGACTGTTGACGACCGCGGACGGGTCGAGCGCGTTCTCTTCATCGATTCGAATGACACTGTTCGACCAAAGGCATTTATGAAACTTCGCTTTGACGTTAAAAAAGGTGCAAAATGAGATCAATCCCACTGGTAGCCAAGGTAGTAAATCTTGCTCTCTTACTCTGGATAACCGGATGCAGCTTTGCTGGGAAGGAACACCAGGTTTTTCTTGCGCCCTACCGACTAGGCGAGCAACGTGAGTGGCGTAACAGTCCGGTTGTAGCGGATATGAATGGTGATGGCATCTCTGACATCATCGCCACTCATAGGCGCCCCCTCTCCGAAAACTCACTCCATGTCTGGCTCGGTTCTAGGGACGGCATGTTTTCCGAAATGCCCAAAACCTGGGCCTCCCCTGGCTATTCCGGGATAGCAGTCGGCGACCTCAACGGTGATGATAAGCCAGACATTATCGCGGGGAGCCACTTCAACCGGATTCATACCTTTCTTTCGAAGGAGGATGGTGGTTTCCAGAATATCGTAACGCCAACAAGTGATGGATATGTCAAGGCAGCAATCAAGGACCTAAACGGTGACGGTGTTCCAGAGATTATCCTACTAGGCAATGAGCGCGCAGGCTTGCAGATCTACCACTGGACATCTGCCCACGGCCTCACACTTGAGACCAGCGCACTGGCAGGTGAAATAGGGCGTGATTTTCAGATCGCTGATATGAATCGCGACGGACATCCTGACATCGTTGTCAGCATGGGTCGGAGCGGCGTTGTTGTGTTGCTACAGGATGGAGCTCTCTGGAAAGCTGTGACAACAGAATTTCGCTCAGAGAGCGGGGAGTTTAAGAGCATCGCCGTCGCAGACCTCAATGGCGATAGCTGGCCGGATATCGCCCTCAACGGTGGCTGGGCTGGAGTCGCTAGGCCCAATGGTCCGGATGTCTACCTGTCTAATGGAGCAAAAGGCGGATGGACCAAAGATTCAGATGGATTGAAGGTTTTTAAA